>CALQKQ020000291.1 GCA_943331195.2 Akkermansia muciniphila
CCCTCCCATGCCCCTAGAACCCTCCCTCCCCAAAGTCGTCCTCGCTGGCGGCACTGGCTTCCTCGGCCGCCGCCTCCAGCGCGTCTTCGCCGCCGCTGGCTACGACGTGGTCGTGCTCACCCGTCACCCCGAGCAAGTCTCTGCCCCCGCCCGCGCCGTCGCCTGGGACCCCACCACCTTCGGCCCCTGGACCCGAGAACTGGAAGGCGCCGCCGCCCTCATCAACCTCGCCGGCAAAAACGTCGACTGCCGCTACACCGCCGCCAACCGCCGCGACATCCTCAAATCCCGCCTCAACAGCGTCCGCGCCCTCGCCGAAGCCGTGCGCCGCTGCGCCCAGCCCCCCGCCACCTGGGTGCAAGCCGCCTCCCTCGCCATCTACGGCGACGCTGGTCCCCTCTGGTGCGATGAAACCGCGCCCCTCGGCCAGGGCTTCGCCCCCGAGGTCTGCGCCAAGTGGGAAAACGCCTTCCACAAAACGCCGCTCCCTCCCCTCCGCAAGGTCCTGCTCCGCATCGGCTTTGTCCTCAGCCCCGAAGGCGGTGCCCTCCCCGTCCTCGCCCGCCTCGCCAAAGGCTTCGCCGGTGCCCCCGCCGGCAGCGGAAAACAATGGGTCAGCTGGATCCACGCCCACGACATGGACCGCATCTTCCTGCGCGCCGTCACCGACCCCGCCCTCGAAGGCACCTTCAACGCCTGCACCGCCGGCCCCGTCACCAATGCTGAATTGATGGCCGAACTCCGCACCCTCTACCGCCGCCCCTGGCTCCCCGCCATGCCCCCCTGGCTCGTCCAAGCCGCCGCCTGGCTGCTCCACTCCGACGCCTCCCTCGCCCTCACCGGCCGCCGCGGCCTCCCCGGCCGCCTCATGGAAGTCGGCTTCCGCTTCGACTACCCCGCCCTCGGCCCCGCCCTCGACGAAATGCTGCTCGGCCCCCGCCTCCCCCTGGCCTCCCCGCATCTCCTCGCTCCCGCCGCCGCCCACTAGCCAAAAATCTTCTCATAGGCCGCCCCCTCATTCAAGGTGGGCCGCTCGGGCCGCCCCTTGTATTTGTAAATCAAATCCATATTCCCCACCCCCAGCGCGGCCAAAATCGTGGCGTGCAGGTCGTGCACATGGAGCCGCTCCTCCACCGCGTGCAGCCCCAGCTCATCGGTGCTCCCAATGGTCTGCCCGCCCTTCACCCCGCCTCCCGCCATCCACATCGTAAACCCCGTCGGATTGTGGTCCCGCCCATCCCCCTTTTCGCTCTGCGGCGTGCGCCCGAATTCCCCCCCCCAGACCACCAGAGTCGACTCCAACAAGCCCCGCCCCTTCAAATCCTTCAACAACCCCGCGATCGGCAAATCCACCCCCCGGCACAGCCCGCCGTGGTTCTCCTCCATCCGGGTGTGCGCATCCCACTTGCTCCCCGCCCCGCTGTATAACTGCACAAACCGCGTCCCCCGCTCCACCAAGCGCCGCGCCTGCAAACACATCCGCCCAAACGTCTCCGTCGCCTTCTCGTCCAGCCCATAAAGCTTCTGCGTCGCCGCGCTCTCCTGCGTCAAATCCACCGCTTCCGGCGCCGTCGCCTGCATCCGATACGCCAATTCATACGAAGCAATCCGCGCTTCCAACTCCGACTGCTCCGGGTGCTCCTCCGCATAGCTCCGGTTCAAGCGATTCAAAAACCCCAGCCGCGCCTCCTGCCGCTCCTCCCCCACGCTGGCCAGCGGATGCAAATGCGGCAGCGGCTCCCGCCCCGAACTCATGCGCGTCCCCTGATACCCAGCCGGCATGAATCCCGCCCCCCAATTGCGCGGCCCATTGATCACCGGCGCAGGATTGTCCTGCATCACCACAAACGCCGGCAAATCCGCATTCTCCGTCCCCAACCCATAGCTCACCCACGACCCCAGCGAAGGCCGACCCGCCAACGTGCTCCCCGTATTCATCTGGCACACCCCCGACGAGTGGTTGATCCCATCCGCCCAGCACGACCGAATCACCGCCAAATCATCCGCACAGCCCGCCAAATGCGGCAGCCAATCGCTCATCCACAGCCCGCTCTCCCCGTGCTGCTTAAACGTCCGCCGACTCCCCAACAGCGGCGATTGATACTCCCCCATCGCCGTGATCACCCGCCGAAAACTCGCCGGAATCGGCTGCCCCGCCAGCCGGTTCAACTCCGGCTTCGGATCAAACAAATCCAAGTGGCTCGGCCCCCCCTCCATGAACAAAAAAATCACACTCCGCGCCCGCGCCACCTTCTGCGGCAGCCCCCGCCCTTCCGCCTGCAACAAATGGCTCAACGCCAGCGCCCCAAACCCAGCTCCCGCCTGCTGCAAAAACGCCCGCCGACTGCGGGTAAACTGAATGCGGTGACAACTCATCAAACCAAAGTCCTTCTTCCAGAGGAACGCCCCACAGCGCCCCAGTTTTCTATATTTCCATGATTCCAGTGGACCGCCCCGCGTTTTGCCTTAGGGTCCCATCTCACGCGATGTACTCCGAGGATAGCATTCATTACGCGCTGGAAACCACCGAAGTCCTCCATGAGCCCGACCGGCGCATCGATACCTTCGGCTCCACCAGCTTTCAGTTTCACCTGATCAGTGAACTCATGGACGACGTCCAGCAAGTCCGCGTGCGCAGCGGCCAAATCCACGCCGAGCGCCCCACCATCCTCAAACCCGAACCCTACGCCGACCTCGAATTCGAAGGCTTCGGTGAGGGCGCCTCCGCCTTCGCCCAGTGGATGAAGGAACGCATGAGCCGCACCAACGCCGCCCTCCTCCAATACGGCTTCTCCTTCCGCAAAAGCGACGTCACCGAATCCCTCATCCACGACTCCCTCCCCGCCGTCACCGACCGCGTCCTCACCGAAGTCCGCGCCACCAACAACCCCCTCGCCGCCGTCATCCTCGGCGTCGACGACACCTGGGAAATCTGCCTCCTCAAGTTTACCCTCGAAATGATTCACAAGTCCCACCGCATCAACCTCTTCGACTTCAAGCGCCGCGGCCTCCTCTAGCGCCACCCGCCGCCAAGGCGCGCTTTCTTCTGCGCCCCGCCCCCTGCGCCCCCCAACCCCCCAGAGCGCCCGACGCCACACCGCAGGCCCCGACCCCACCGCGCGCTCCAGCCAAGCGCCCCCGCTGCGCCGCCCCCGCGCCCCGGTCGACCCGACGGCGGGCCCGCCGCCCGCCGCCCGCCGCCCGCCGCGCCTTAAGCGAAAAGGCGCGACACCGCCGCCGCCTTGACCAACTCGCGCGGCTGATTGAGGTGGTTGTAGACAATCGTTTCCGGCGCAATCCCCACCGCGTGGTAAATCGTCGCCAGCAATTCCCCCGGATGAACCGGATCCTCCGCCGGAGCCGAACCCGTGGCGTCGGATTTCCCGTGCACATACCCGCGCTTGATCCCCGCTCCCGCGATCACCGCCGAATAGCAATACGGCCAGTGGTCCCGCCCATCCGGCGTATTCCCGTTGCCCGAAGTGCTCACCCCCTTGACCGGGCTGCGGCCAAATTCCCCCACCGCCACCACCAAGGTGCTGTCGAGCAAACCGCGCTCGTCTAAGTCTTCCAAAAGCGAACTCAGCCCATTGTCCAACATGGGGGCCGCTTGGTCCTTCATGCGCGTGAACAAGCCGCTGTGGACGTCCCAGGAATGATTGTCCGAATTGGCGACCTTGGGCCAAATCACCTCCACCACCTTGGTGCCCGCTTCGACGAGGCGGCGGGCCAACAAGCAGCTTTGCCCAAACGTGTTGCGCCCATACTTGTCGCGCAGCGCCGCCGACTCCTGCTCAATCGCAAACGCCTCCCGCGCCCGCCCGCTCACGATCAAATTGAGCGCCCGATCGTAATATTCATCCAATTGATAGGAAGCCACCGCTTTCTCCAACTCCGGCATCTGCTTTTCCAAGGTTTCCCGCAGCCGCGCGCGCCGCTGCAGCCGCACCGTAAACACATCCGGCCGCAGTTGCAGGTCGTCGATCCGAATCCGGCTCATCTTGTCCAGATCCATGTCGTCGCCATCGGGATACAGCGTATAGGGATCAAAGGCTTTCCCCAAAAATCCCGCCGTCCCCGCTTTGCCCACCACGTTGCTCTCCTGCAATGGGCGCGGCAACATCACAAACGGCAACATCGGCACATCCGACGGCTTCAGCCGAATGATGTTAGCGCCAAAGTTCGGAAAATCCTTCGGGCTAGGAGGCTCCAGTTGACCCGACGGGCTCACCTTGTCCGTGGTGTATCCCGTCATCATCTGATAAATCGCCGCCGTGTGATTGAAAAGCCCGTTAGGCGTGTAGCTCATCGAGCGAATCAAGGTGAACTTGTCGTTCACCGTCGCCAAGCGAGGCAGCAACTCCGTGAAATGCACCCCCGGCACCTTCGTCGGAATGGCCTTGAACTCGCTCTTCACGTTCGTCGGCACATTTTCCTTCGGGTCCCACAAATCCAAATGGCTCGGCCCGCCTTGCAAATAGAGCAAAATCACGCTCTTCGCCTTCCCCCAGCCCGGCCCCCCGCCCGCCCCACTGCTTTCCGCCGCCGCCTGCGCCCGAAACACCTGGTTCAGCGTCAACCCGAGCATCCCGCTCCCGCCCACCCGCAAAAAATCCCGCCGCGTCGCCCCCAGGTGCGAATCACACAAATCTTTGGCCGAAGCACCAGGAAGGCGGAACATAAAAGCAGTAGGTAAGCGCTCCAAGCGGCCAACTCCGACTCGGAGGCGGCCCGCTCGCAGACAATTCGCCCCGTAATACGCCGCCGCCACTTCACCTTTTCCGCCAGTCGCCTTTTCCCCCAGATTTAAGCGCCGCCATACCCCGCAAAAAGCCTTGCGGTCCGCCACTTTGGGTGTAAAGAAGCCCCTCGCGCAGCGCCAACCCGGCGCCAGTAGCGAATGGACAGGTAGCTCAGTTGGTAGAGCAGGCGGCTTTTAACCATCTGGTCCTGGGTTCGAGTCCCAGCCTGTCCACCACTTCCCCCACCAGGCACCCGGCACCAGGCCGCTCCCTGGCCCCAGCGCCCCTGTTTTCCCCGCCCCCGCTGGACCGGAGCCCTTTTTCCCCTGGGACACAGGAC
>CALQKQ020000292.1 GCA_943331195.2 Akkermansia muciniphila
CCTCAACATCCTCGGCAACACCGTGGCGGTGGACTACAAGGACGAGCGCAAGTTCGCCGAAGCCGCCGCCAACGTGGCCCGCACCGCCGAGCAGATCGTCACCCTCAGCTTCCGCCAGCAATACCGCGATGATCCGGCGGAAGGCTGGCAGTCGTTCCGCGACGGCAAATTCAATGACACCACGGATCAGACCCGCTCCTGGGGTCTCGACGAATGGGCCTCCCGCGCCGGCCAGGGTGCCTACTACCACTGGGCAGTCGGCAATGCCATGCTGCCCGATGTCGATGCCGCCCACACCGGCATCCAGAAGATCGACCGCACCACCGTGCCGGAACTGCAACTGCTGGCCGTCAGCGGTGAATCCTTCCAGACCACCGTCGATAACGCGAACTCCCACCTCAACCCGCTCGGGCTCAGCCCCGGAGCCATCGCCTTCGACATCGATCCCAACCAACTGCGCGCCGGCAAGTCCCACTATGAGCAGGTCAGCGACCGGGCCCTCACCGCCCAGCTCAACGCCAAGGGCGCTTTCGATCAGGCGGCCAAGATGACCCGCCTGCTGCGCAACCAGGACAACACGGTGGATGATTTCAATACCACCCTCGAGGAACAGGAACGCGCTTTCACCTATCAACTCATCGACATCTACGGCCGGCCCTATCCCGGCGATCGTGGGCCCGGCAAGACTTATGCCCAATCCTACGACGGTCCCGATATCACCAACTGGTTCGTGGTGGATAAGGCCTCCGGCAGCGTTCCTACCGACGCTAAAGGCTTTTCTGTCTACGCCGACGGCTCTTACGTGGGCCTGAGAGAAGTGAATGTCTATGGCAACGAAGTGGACTACAAGACGCTCCAGACGCTCGACCCGGGCGACCCGGACGCCAATCCATCTGCTTTCAGTTTCGACAAGTTGGACGAGCAGTCCCATCCCTATTCGGTCTTTTTCCGACGGGAGAGCCATGTGCAGTTCAGCGATGAGTTCTGGGGCGGCAAAGACTATGGAACCCGTCCTCAAGCCGGGGAACTGCAAAACGCCCTTCTTCAGGCGCAGGATAGCTGGTTGAAGCTCGATGGGGCGCTCGGCGATCATCTGGTGGCTCTCGCCAAACTGAAAGAGAAAAGCGACGTGCTGTCGGGCCATCTTAAAACCATTATCGACAGTGATGCCAACGCTGTCACCTTTGACAATAAAATGTTTGGCCTGCAGAGCTCGATGTTTGTTTTGGATAGTACTGCAAATAACCTTGAAGCAGCTGCGGATGCGGCAAAAGACATGTCTGCAGTGCTTGCAGAAGCAATTCCGCAGGTTCTTGGGATAGTGGCGGTAGACGCGCTCTCTCCTGTCAGATCTACTGTTGAGGGCACGGGACAAATAATTTCTATGGGGCTTACCTTTGCAAAGCTTGTCTTGCAGACCGCCAAAGGTGGGCTGGAGCTAGCGGCTAGCACATTGGAAAGAGCAACAGCCATCAAGGATTTGCGGCTGAATGCCAAACAAGACCTTCAGCAGATGCTTTACGAATATGTGAATGACTGGCGGGATATCACCAACCACCAATATGGAATCGGCCAGCTGTCCATCAGCCACCAGCGCAACCTGCAGAAGGTGCTGGATCTGCTCGCCCAGGGTGATCGCATCATGCTGGAGCGGGAGATCTTCCGCAAGCGGGCTGCCACCACGGTGCAAGGCTACCGCACCAACGACCTGGCCTTCCGCGCCTTCCGCAATGAATCGCTGGAGCAATACCGGACCCTGTTCGATCTCGCGAGCCGCTACACCTATCTGGCAGCCAAGAGCTACGACTACGAGACCGGCCTGCTCGGTTCCACCCAGGGCCAGGCGGTGATCTCGAAGATCGTGGCTTCCCGCGCCCTCGGGGATTTGACCGGCGACAAGCCGCAAGCCACCGTGAGCACGCTCGGTGACTCGGGCCTCGCGGGCACCATGGCACAGATGCAGGCGGATTTCTCGGTGGCCAAGGGCCGCCTCGGCATCAACAACCCGGATACCAGCGGCACCCTCATTTCGCTGCGCCAGGAATTGTTCCGCATCTTGAACAATCCCGCCGCCACCGATGACGACAAGGCGTGGCAGCAGACGCTCGAACAGCACATGGTTAGCGATCTGATGGGTGATCCCGACGTGGCCGCCCAGTGCCGGAACATCCGCAAGCCGGACGGCAGTCCGGTGGCCGGCATGGTGATTCCCTTCCCCTCGACCATCCAGCACGGCAAGAACTTCTTCGGCCTGCCGACTGCGGCGGGTGACCACAATTTCTCGCCCTCGAACTTCGCCACCAAGATCTACTCGGCGGGCGTGATGTTCGACGGCTACGTGGGCATGGACCCCTACGCCGAGGGCAGGCCCGGCGCGGGGGCCCCGGATACCAACTCGGCGAACGCCCTCAATGCCACTCCCTACGTCTACCTGATTCCCGTGGGAGTGGACAAGATGCTGGCCCCGCCCCTCGGGGATACCGGCGTGGAGCGCTCCTGGATGGTGCGGGACCAAGCCCTGCCGCTGCCTTACAACCTCGGGGCCACCGCCTTTTCCTCCAACCAGTTCTTCACGGCGGCCGGCACGCTCACCGAGCAGTCGTGGATCACCCGCAAGCACCAGGCCTTCCGCCCGGTGGACGACGCGGCCTTCTTCTACGGCTTACAGAAGTCGGAGTTCCAAAGCTCCCGCCTCGTCGGCCGCAGCGTGTGGAACACCCAGTGGAAACTCGTCATCCCCGCCTACGGCCTGCTCAACGACGAGCAAGCCGGCCTCACCCGCTTCGCCGCCACCGTGAATGACATCAAACTCTTCTTCCGCACCTACTCGAATTCCGGGAACTGATCGAAAGGCAAACGTCCCCGGAAGCGCCGACGTCCGCGTCGCCCGGAGAATGAGGTGACCACGTGCTGACGTCCCGGCTTTTCCGCCGGCGTTCCCATTCTACATGTTAGGGAGGCCTTGGCAATCCCGACCGGCACGGCGGAGTCGTCGTAAGCCTTTGACGGGCGCCCTGGGTCAATTTCGTCGATTGGAGGTAAGCGGTGCGCGCAGTGCCGTCGTCTTTGAGTTGATTGGGGATTACCCTAAAAGGGTGCGTTGAAACGCGACCATGGGGCCTTTTTACACCCTAAGCACGGGGCCTGATTCGTTTTTTCTCGCTTCTACAGGCTCACCCGTTGGGGGAGTCCCTTTTGTCGTCAAAAGCCACCGCCACATCCCGATCGATGGACCCGCCCGTCGGGCGAGGGCACACCGCAGGGTGCCATGAGGCATCCACCCTTGGGGAGGGTTGGCTTCGGTTTTTTCTCCTTTCTGGCGGCCCGGCGACGCGGTCACCTTCGGAGTTATGGCGCCCCTTCAGGGCTCGGCATTTTTTCGGACACCGGACCCAGGGCGTTGCCCTGGGCTATCGCATTTTGCCCCGTTGGGGCACCCAGGTGGAGCGGCTCGTGGGAGCAGCCCGTGGGAGCGGCTCGTGGGAGCGGCCCGTTTGGAGATGCCGGATAGAGAGCGCCCGCGGCGCGGAAATAAACCTAAAAGCGTGAGTTGACTAGCGTATTCGGCGGGCCGGGGCAGTGGAACGTTAGATTTTTTCGTCGCGCGTTGGTTTTTTGGGGGGTGAGGCGCTGGCACCCCTGTCGGGGTGCGGGTGAGGCCACGACGGGGATCCGGTGGTGTCGCTGCGCTTACCACCGGCGACACGCTGGGATGCCTCCGGCATCGTGGTGGTGGTGGGTGATAAGAACGAAAGGGACGCCCCCAATGGGGGAGCCTCCCGAGACGCGCCCGCAAAAATTATTTTGATATTTGATGTAGACCATTTTCGATTTGTAACTCATGGGAAATCAATGTCGAAAGCCTAGCTAACAAGTCGATTTTGGACCCTTTGCGGGCGCGTCTCCCGAGGCGGGAAAAACGGCCCATGGTGCGCTCATAGCACGAAAAAGACTCCATGGTCGCGTTTCAATTCCCGCTTTTAGGCTTATATACCCTTGGCGATCTCGTCTTGAAGCTTGGCGAAACAGGTCATCCGGTCCATCCACCGCGTCATCATCGAGATCCACTTCCGTGCCAACGGCGCATCATCCCTCAGCCCAGGGCAACGCCCTGGGTTTTCGTCGGCCGGAATACCGCGCGCCAACGGTGCGCGATACGCTGGCACGCCGAACCACGCCGAACCACGCCACCCCGGATCGCGGCCCTAAAGGCCGCCCAATCATGGGCGTTCTCAACCCAGGGCGTTGCCCTGGGTTTTCTTAGCACCCAAGGAAGCTAAGCCTTGTAGGGGCGGCCTAAGGCCGACTGCGCCAGCATCCCAGCCTAACCATGAATCGGGATAAACCGCAGTGAACCCTCCTGGATCATGGGCGCAGCATGACCCCATTCGGGGTGCCCCCGGCCGCCGGGCGGGTCCACCGGCCACGATTCGGCTGGGGGCTTTTGACAACGGGAAGGACTCACCCAAAGGGTGAGTGTCCGGAGCCGGAAAAAAACGGCATATGGTCTGCACATAGCACGAAAAAGGCCCGATGGTCGAGTTACAACTCCCGCTTTTAGGGTTAGGGAGTTAGTTCTCTTCGCCAGCAGTCGGGTCGCCCCTGCCGAATCAGAGAGTCCAGGTTCGTGGCGGGCTGGCGGATCAGGGTGGGCGCGGATTTCGAGGGCTAGGCGGGGGTGGCCTTTGGGAGGCGGCGCGCGGATTCGTGGGTGCTTTTGCCGGATTCGTCAAATAGCGGGGGCCGTGCCGGGAATCATCTTGCTTAAGCAGGCCATCTGGTCAAAAGCAGGCCACACTTTATTGTTTCTATTATTATGGTCCCTCTTTTTCGTCTTAGGCGCGCGCTTGGCCGGTATGGCAGCGCTCCTGGATTTTTGCTAGGAGCATGCCTCGCGGCGCAGGCCTTTCCGCCGGCGCCGCATTATTCGCTTTATGGCATGGTGCGCGACCAGGTGGGTCAGGTGATTCGAGCGGAGGGCGCGGAGCTGATTTTGCTCAAAGGCGGGAAGGAGATTGGGCGCAGTCCGATCACATCGAGCCAGCTTGATCAGAGCTACGAGATGAACCTGCGCATCGACC
>CALQKQ020000293.1 GCA_943331195.2 Akkermansia muciniphila
AGAAAAACCCAGCCTCTTCCAAAAAATCCTCGCCGCCCTCAGCTTCGGCCTCCTCGGCAACCCCAAAAAATCCCCCGCCGACCGGGCCTCCTCCTCCTTCCGCTCCGGCGATCGCCCCGACCGCAGCAGCCGCGCCCCTCGGGAAAACCGCCCCCCCCGATCCCCCCGCGAACCCCGCCCCATCACCCCCCCAGACCCCGAAGCCGTCACCAGCCCCCGCCTCCACGTCGGCAACCTCAGCTACGACGCCGCCGAAAGCGACCTCACCGAACTCTTCAGCGGCGTCGGCCAGGTCCAGTCCATCGAAGTCGTCTACCACCGCGACACCCAGCGCAGCAAAGGCTTCGCCTTCGTCCAAATGCTCACCCTCGACGAAGCCAAGCGCGCCGTAGCCGAATTGCACGGCAAAGACTACCTCGGCCGCCAACTCGAAATCGGCGCCGCCCGCCTCCCCACCCAATCCCGCGACGGCGAGCGCCGCCCCCCCCGCCGCGAATTCCGCGACTAAGCCCACCCTCCCCCGCTCCTCGCTCGCCCCGCCTTCCCATGTCCCCCAAGCCGCCTCTGCCCCTCTACCTCACCGGACCCACCGGCAGCGGCAAGAGCGCCGCCGCCTTGCTCCTAGCAGAAGCCACCGGCGGCGAAATCATCTGCGCCGACGCCTACCAAGTCTACCAGGACATCCCCCTCCTCACCGCCCAGCCCTCCCCCGCCGACCAGGCCCGCGCCCCCCACCACCTCTACGGCAGCGTCCCCCTCTCCCACGAAATGGACGCCGCCCACTTCGAGCGCGCCGCCCTCGCCGCCATCGCCGACGTCCAATCCCGCGGCCACCTCCCCATCGTCTGCGGCGGTTCCGGCCTCTACATCAAAGCCCTCACCCACGGCCTCTCCCCCCTCCCCCCTGGCGACCCCCAACTGCGCCTCGAACTCGAACGCCTCAGCCCCACCCAGTTGGCCGCCCGACTCCTCCAACTCGACCCCGGCTCCGCCGCCCAACTCAACCTGCAAAACCCCCGACACGTCACCCGCGCCCTCGAAATCTGCCTCCTCACCGGCCAACCCGCCTCCGCCCTCAAACAATCCTGGGCCATGGCCAGACCCGGCGTCCGCGGCGTCTTCCTCGACCTCCCCCGCGACGTCCTCTACGATCGCATCAACGCCCGCACCCTCGCCATGGTCGCCGAAGGCGTCCTCGCCGAAGTCGCCGCCCTCCCCGAAGACACCCTCTCCGCCACCGCCTCCAAAACCCTCGGCCTCTGGGATTTCCGCGCCGTCGCCGACGAAGCCACCTCCCTGCCAGAAGCCATCGCCTCCGTGCAACAGGCCACCCGCCACTACGCCAAACGCCAGTCCACCTGGTTCAAACGCGAAACCGCCTTCGTCAACCTCCCCCTCTCCCCACTCGACTCCCCCGCCGAAGTCGCCGAAAACATCCGCCGCATCTTCGGCCTCCGCACCAACCGCGCCCTCCTCCCCCGCCCCTAAACCACCGCATTCGCCCCCGCCCGCCCCGCCGCAAAATCACCCAAATTCCCCAGCGTCGTGGCCGCAATGTTCTCCATCGCCTCCCGCGTGAAAAACGCCTGATGGCTCGTCACTAAGACATTCGGAAAACTCACCAGCCGCATGAACGTGTCGTCCTGAATAATGTCGCTCGAGTGATCCTCAAAAAATAACTCCGCTTCCTCCTCATACACATCCAGCGCCAACCCTCCCAGGTGCCCCGACTTGATCGCCGCCACCGCGTCCTCCGCCGCGATCAGCCCGCCCCGGCTCGTGTTCACCACCAGCCCCCCGCGCGGCAGCCACCCCAGGCGCTCCGCATTCAACAAATGCCGCGTCTCCGGCACCAGCGGACAGTGCAAACTGAGAAAAAACGACTTCTCTAGCACCTCGCGCAGCGGCCCGTAGACCACCCCCCGCCGCTCCAACTCCGCGTCCGGCTGCGGATCGCAGGCCAGCACCCGGCACCCAAAACCCAACATGATTCCCGCAAAAATCCGCCCAATCTGGCCCGTCCCAATCACCCCCACCGTCTTCCCATACACATCCCTCCCCATCAGCCCCTCAATCGAAAAATTCCCCTCCCGCACCCGCGCCGCCGCCCGCCCAAGATGCCGATTCAACCCCAACAACAGCGCCACCGCATGCTCCGCCACCCCATGCGGCGAATAGCTCGGCACCCGCGCCACCCCGATCCCCAACTCCCGCGCCGCCGCCAGATCAACATTGTTATATCCAGCGCAGCGCAGCGCCACAAAACGCACCCCCACCGCCGCCAAACCCCGCAGCACCTCCGCGTCGAGCACATCATTCACAAAAACGCACACCGCCGCGCATCCCGCCGCCATCCCCACCGTCTCCGCCCCCAGCCGATTCTCCACGAACATCAGCTCCTGCCCCGCCGCCGCACTCCCCGCCTCCAGAAAGGCCCGGTCATACGGCTTCGTGCTAAAGACGGCAGTTTTCATGCCCCACGCTACCTCCAACCCTAGCGTCCCGCAACCCCGGATCCCCGCCGCGCCGCAAGCGCTATTCCCCCACCAAGGTCAGCCGCTCCACCGACCCCTGCGCCCTCAATACATCCACATAGCCTCCCCCCACCAAGCACTTCTCCAAGCGCCCCACCAAAACCGCCACCTCCTGCACCCCAGACTCCAACTCCCCCGCCGTCCGCTCCAACACCCGCAAAATCACCTCCCCAGCCACCACCTTCCCCTCCAGCGCCGACCCCTCCCCCACCCGCTCAATCAACACCCCACCCCGCTCCGGCAACACCAACCGCGCCCGCTCCGCCCGCCGCAGCCCCCGCACCGTCAAGCCCGCCACTTCCACGCTCTCCGGCACTTCTTCCGCCTCAAAAATCGTCTTCAAATCCACCACCGCCGCCCGCACCTCCACCGCCTCCGCCCCCCGCTTCAACCCCAATACCAAGGTCTCCCCCACCGGCCGCTGCCGCAGCCTGCGGAAAAATTCCGCACTGCTTCGCACCAACTCCCCATCCATCGACTGAATCAAATCGTCCTTCCGCAACCCCGCCGCCGCCGCCGGCGATCCCCGATCCACCCCCACCACCACGGCACATTCCGGCTGCCGCCCCCATTGATAGGACGCCACCGGCCAGTCGTCCACCGTCACCCCCAAATACCCCCGCGGCCGCCCCTTGTGCACCAAGCGCTCATACGCATCCTGCACCTCATTGCTCGGTATCGCCAAACCATAAGCCTGCCCAGACGGACTCTCCGAGGGCCCTATCACCAGCCGCGTATTGATCCCAATCAGCTCCCCCTTGAGATTCACCAGCGGCCCCCCAGAATTCCCCGGATTGATCGTGCAGTCGGTCTGCAAATACGAATCCAACGTATCGCTCACCCGCCGCGACCGATTGCTAATGATGCCCTGCGTCACCGTCTCCGCCAAATTCAACGGGTTCCCCAAGGCAAACACAAAATGCCCCGGCCTCATCAAATCAGAATCCCCAAACTCCATCCAAGGAAACGTCTCCCCCGGCATGCGCAGCTCAATCGCCAACAGCGCAATGTCCAGCGACTCATCCCGGTCCACTAACGTAGCCCGCCGGGGCTCCTCATTCCCGTGCAGCGTCACCCGGATCAAGACGTCCTCTCCCGCCACCACGTGCCAATTCGTCAGCACCAAGCCCTCCCGGCTCACCAACACCCCCGATCCCACCCCCGGCTGGCGCACCTTGCGCATCTTCACCTGCGGCCCCAGCGAGCCGCTCAACACCGTCTCCGGCACCAGCTGCTGCCGGTCCGTATGCACGCTCACCACCCCCGGCAAAGCCCGCTCCACCACCTTGGCCATGGCGTCATTCAGCGCCGCCGCGATCCCTGCCCCATCCAAAACCGGCACCGGCTCCACCAGCGCCGGCCCCCCCCGCGTCCCCGCCCCCACCAGCCACAGCAAAGCCGCCGACGTCGCAAAGACTCCCACTGTTAGCAACAAATCCCGTATTGGCAGGCGCATGGCAATAAAATCCCCTCCCTAATACCCCCAACCCCCCTCCGCAAGCTGCTTCCCCAAGGCGCAAGCGCGTTTGAATCCGCCCCGCTTCCCACCGATCCCTTCCCCCTCACCTCCTCCCCCATGTTCCCCTGCTACACCCTCGCCACCCTCCCCCAGGCCGCCCGCCTCGACCCGCCTGCCAAGCTCAGCGTCTTCGGCGATCCCGTCGCCCACTCCCTCTCCCCACAAATGCACAACCCCGCCCTCGCCGCCTGCGGCCTGGACGCCTCCTACATCCGACTCGCCGTCAAAAACCCCGACTTCTTGCCCGCGCTCCGCGCCATCCGCGACCTCGGCTTCATCGGCACCAACGTCACCATCCCCCACAAATTCACCGCCCTCAACGCCGTCGACGAACTCGACCCCGCCGCCCGCCGCCTCGGCGCCGTCAACACCATCTCCTTCCTCCCCAACGGCCGCTCCCTCGGCCGCAACAGCGACGGCCCCGGCTTCCTCCGCGCCATCCTCCAAGAATTCGGCGCCGAAGTCCGCGACCTTCGCCTCCTCATCCTCGGCGCCGGCGGCGGAGCCGGTGCCGCCGTCGCCGTCCAAAGCGCCCTCGAAGGCTGCCGCCACCTCACCCTCGCCAACCGCACCCAAGCCAAAGCCGACGAACTCGCCCACTCCCTCCGCGACCTCCTCCCCAGCCAGCGCTGCCGCACCCTCCCCTGGAATCCTCAATCCCTCGCCGCCGCCCTCCCCGACATCGACCTCATCGTCAACGCCACCTCCCTCGGCATGTCCCCAGACGATCCCCCCCTCCTCCCCGACGGCCTCCTCACCCCAGCCCACCTCGTCTACGACATGATTTATAAACCCCTCACCACCCCCCTCGTCGCCGCCGCCCGCGCCGCCGGTGCCCGCGCCATCAACGGCCTCCCCATGCTCCTCTGGCAAGGCGTCCAATCCTTCGAATGGTGGTTCGACCGCCCCGCCCCCGTCCAAGTCATGCGCGACGGCCTCGCCGCTGCCCTCCCCTCCCCCTAACCCCGCTCCCCCAAGCCCCCCCCTCCCCACAAAGCTCCACATGACAGCC
>CALQKQ020000294.1 GCA_943331195.2 Akkermansia muciniphila
AGAGCGCCTCCTCAAGCAAAGTTGGCGACGCCGGTCCAGCTCCAATGGATGAACCGCCCCCACCGCTGGATAGAGCGCCTTTCTCAGGGGGCCAAACTTTCAACTCATCCGACTGATCCTCCGGTCGACCGCGCGCTGCGCTCTTGTGCTGAGGGTTGGCCTGGATCCGAAGGGCCTTGGTGACTGGCCAGATGGCGCGGGGATGGCGGAGACCTCACCGACGGAACTGGAGCGCTCTTGGAAGGAGGAATCCATGGAGCCAGGAGGCGTTGGCCCCCCGCGCGGCGAGGCGGGAAAAGCCTTGTGCGGCAAAGCGGATTAACTATCTTCGTGTAGTCAGTTTAAGTTCGAGAAAAAGGCCTAAGGTTGGGCTGGTGAATTTGCTGCTAAAGAACGAAATGTGTCCTGCTCTGGGCGGGGTAGTGGTGCGCCCCAAAGGATTAAGAATTTGTGTAATGTAACTCAGTATCGAAGAGTGCGTGAGAAGTAAGGGCCGACATTGCTGTCGGCCCCGGGTAGTAAAGTCACTCGTATTCTGCACTCAAACGTGCTCTTCGACACTTGTGCAGCGAGCTGGTTATGATCTAGCCTTGACATTGAACCCTGTAGGCTTTCCTGTCAAAGCATATGCAGGATTCTTTTGTCTACCCGATTAGTCAGGTAGATAAAGCTGCTGCGGCATGGAAACAACATGACTTTTACGCCAGTGCGGCGGTATTGGGAATTGATATTGGTCTGGAAGGTATCGGCATCTATTTGAGAAAGGGGCCTACCGAGCTGTGGGCCAAGACGGTTTTCATGGCGCTTCCTGAGTCCGAACCATTGTTTGACCGGCGCCAGAAGCGTTCTTGGCGGCGCTGCCGCAAAAACCGCGACATGCGGCTGCGCCGCCTGCAGCCACTCTTAGAAAGGCACGGCTTGCCCTGGCCTTCGGATGAGAGAATGGGCACTTGCGGCCAATCGGATCCCTTCATTCTGCGGTGGCGCGCGCTGCACCAAGGGCTGGGCGGGCCGGAAGCGCTGGCGATTTGCTTGCGGCACGCCGTGACCTACCGCGGCTACGACTATGCAGCGGCAGGGGACGCCTCTGACGGCCATTACCCCTGGGGGGATTCGCCGCATGGAAAGCAGGCACTTCGTTGGCTGCGCACGGCCAGCCTTGATGAGGAAATGGCGGGCCACCTGCGCGGCTTGATAGCGACGCTCGTCTGGAAGCAACCCGGAACGTTGAGCCAGGACGAGCAGGCGGCCTATGAACAGGAGTATTTCAGCCTCATTGAGGCCCGCTTAAAGTATTCGAAGGAGCACGATATTGGCCGCGTCCTCGCTGACCATGCGGGCAGCGCCAAGCACACCAACTTGCGCCAACGGGGCCGGGGGTGGAGTTTTCCCCGCAAGCAAGTGGAGGAACACATCCGCGCCATCCTGCAACATCCCAAAAATCGGAGCTACGTGCGGGATCCAGAGGGCCTCGAGGAAGCGCTCTTTTTCAAAGCGGTCACCTCCGAGGAAAAAGTGCGCACCGTGTTTCATTATGGTCGCAAGACGCGGGCGGAAATGGAAATCCACTGGGAACAAAAGAAGAAAACCTGCCCGCACGTGAAGCCGCTCGGGCTTACCCTGAGCGATGCCGCAAGCAAATGCGCCACCCTGGAAGATTGGGCGGTGCGCCGCTGGTTGATTCTTGAGTTTCTCGCCAGGCGGCACCTCATGGTCGACCTGCCTCCCGCCACGGGCACCGTCCCTGGAGGCCCAAAGCCCCTCCCCCTCCGCTGCGCCCACCAGGTGACCAGCGCGCTGTTCGCGGAGCTTTTGGCGCTGGCGCAGCGCGACCATGAGGTCCGCCAACGAGCTGGTCCGGTCGAGGATCTGCTGAAGCGCGCGGAGGTGCGAAAGATGCTGCAAGCCGACGTTCGGACTGAGCCTGGGTGGAAAGCGGCGAAGCTTGCCCCCGGCACCAAGGCGACCGATCCCAATCGTTCCTACTTTAATCAGCTCTGGGAATGGCTTTGTCCCTCCCGCGCGCAGTGGAAAGCCCGGGCCCCGCTGTGCCGTGCCAGTGCCGAGGCCCTCTATGGTCATGCCACTGGGCTGCTGGGAAGCGAAGCGCTCGCGGCTGAGGATTTCTCATGGCAAGCGATCCATCAGCGCCTCGACTCCCTGGGATACGAGGATTGGAGGCGCGGCCCTCGATTTGAGGGGGTGAACTTCGCCCAGGTGGATAAACTATTTGGTCCCCTCCCGAGTCTACAAAAACAATATCAGAAAAACCAAGCGCGCGCGCTGAAGGGGCTGCCGATCGAACCGATCGCTTGCGGCGGGCTCCTCGGACGCCTTTTCCGCGAGTGCCAGGCTGCGTTGGGCGACGGCTGTGGGGCCCCGGATTACTGTGTCTTTGAGGTGATTGGCCGTCCGCCGCGCCATCATCACCACATACGGGAACGCCTGCGCGACCAGATGGAGCGCTCGGCAAAACGCGAGGCCGCCTTTGCCCAAGCGGTCCTTGCGGACACTGGGGTCGCCTCGCGCCACCGCCGCATCGAACTACACCGCCAGCAGGCCGGCATCTGCCCATTTACTGGAATGGAGTTGGGGGAGCCTCTCGGCCAGGAATTGGAAATCAACCACCTCATTCCGCAATGTTTGGGAGGCCTTTCGATCGATGAAAATATGGTGCTGACCACCCGCTTCGTCGTGAGTGCTAAGGGAGAGCAAACCCCGTATGCCTATGCCATAGGCTGTGGCCTACACTGGGATGAGCTCCTCGACCGCAGCCGCAGCATGCGCTGGAATCCTCTGAAACGAGACCTGTTTGCCTGGGGCGCGTCCGGCCTCGCCGATGAGGAACTGGAGGCCTCCCTCCCCGACTTTAATCCCCCTCCCCGGGCCAGCCAGCTTGCCCAGCATCTCAAAGCTGCGGTGCAGCTTTGGATGGGCGTGAGCGACGATGCCGCCGAGTCGGCCCGCCGCATGGGAAACCCTTCGAGTTGGCAGTCCGCGCAGGCCCGCCGGACCTGGTTGCCGACTCCGCTTGGCGGGCCAGAACGAGCTCGCGAGCAAGGGGTGCACCACCTGCTCGCCGCCGCAGTGCTCGCGTATCTCCCGCCCAGTATGGGACTCAAGGCGGTCTCATGCGGGGGGATCTTTTATTCGGAAACCGTTCCGGTCGAGGTTCCGGACGCGTCGACGGGACGAACCAGGACCTTTCATCGCCCGCTGACTCGGGTGCTGCCGGGGCTCCTTCCCGAAGCGCGCTTGGCGCATTGGCGTCCCGCCGACGCTGACTATCCGGTCTGCCCCGTGCTGCCACTCTCCTCTTCGAGCAAATGGCAGTCGATCGGCGATGCCACCTTTTGGAAGCAAATCGATCGCCTCAAGCCGCATTTAGTGCAGCGGACGCCCCTTGATCCTACCAAGTTTGCCACGGCCGAGGAGGTGCTGGCCATTCTCCACCGCATGGCCCCCACCCAGGGCAAAGCCCGCGAGTATTGGCTAAACAATCTGCCCTCGGCGGCGGAAGTAAGCGACTGGCTGAGCCGGGCGGGAGCGGCCTCGGCAGCGCCGGCTGCAGACGGTGCCTCGGGCGAGCTTGCCGCGCTGCGTTTGCGGGACGGCACGCCCATCAAACATGTTTGGAAATTCGATGCCAAGGGATCCCTCAAATCGCCGCTGGGCTGGTCTGGGCGACAGGAGTCGTCGGGGGCCATTGGGCAGTTGCGCCGCCTCGCGCAGGTGTTTGATCGCCTTGAGATTTGGCTAGGCTATGACCCCAAAAAGCAACGGTGGAGCTACCAGCGAAGGATCATCCCCCAGGCCTCGGCGCTGATCCATTTGCAACGGTTTGGCTTGGTCTGGAGCCGCGCCAGCCTGCCCAAGGCCCCGGCTTTTTTGCAACTCCCCCACGTGCCGGAGGAACTGTGGAAGACCCTGCGCCAAATCCTCTGTCCGCCGCTCCATCCCTTTTCCGTTAAGGTAGGGGCTTTTCGCCGGGGCGACGTTTTTAAACTGTGCTTGGGCAACGGCGGCCGCATCGCCCAGGGCGAAAAACCGTTCTGGAGCGGCTGGTTTTCCGTTGTTTCGCTCAATTCTAGCGGGGCGGTAGAATTCAAATTTCTGCAAAGCAACGGTGCCTCGGCGGCACCTCTAATCAGCCTCCCGCGAAGTAGCTTAACCCAAAAGCCCTTGGCTCCCGCAGTTTTGGCATCCATTCTCGGGCGGCCCAGTGCTGCCGCCAGAGCCGCGGAACTCGGCTTGTTAGCCCCATCAGCCAAGCTCCACCAGGCCCGCCCCCCAGAGGCCTGATCAGGCACTTCAGGCTCAGTGCGCTATATTTAGACAGGGGCGGCAAGGGCTGGCAGCCCGAGGGGGATGACCTTCACCCTCGGTGACGAAAAAGGCACCCGAGAGTCCATTTTAATTTTTTTAATTCACATTTAACCATAAAGCGTCCCTATCGATATTCCTTAATTTAAAGAACCTTTCCATTTTTAAATCGGAAACGGATCAAATTCGCCTAGGGGATGCGATTTAGCTTGCCAAATAAAAGAGGAATCATAGGCTGCGCTTGGCTGCAGTTCGGCCAACAATACGTTTTGATCTTGCCCCCCCCGGGGTCTATCGCCAGGACGCTGCCCGAGCCTCACTCTGAGTTAGGCTCGGGCAGCGCGGCTTTTCCGCTGGCTTCGCGTTTTTCTCATGGAACGATGCGGTGAGGGCTTGGACTTCTGGACCGAGTCCTGCAAAGCTAAACCCGATCTGCGGCGGCTCGGGCCACGTCGATCGACAAGTCCGGGCGGGGTGGCGCGGTCCAGGTGCCCTGCCCGAGCCAGCGCCGTTTCGGCGCGGCGCGGCGCCTGGCTGCGGCGAAACGTTTCCCGCAACGAAGTCGTTCTCCCCGATCGCGCCAAGCCCTTGGTCTAAAACGCGGCGCGCAGGGCTCCCAGTAAATCTCCGTAGGCTTCAAAGGCGGGAAACTGGGGAAATTGGGCCTGGATCGACTCTGGGGCGTGAAACAAAAACCCGGCATCGGCCGCTCCTAACATGGCGGTGTCATTGAAGGAATCC
>CALQKQ020000295.1 GCA_943331195.2 Akkermansia muciniphila
GGATGTACATCATCGCCTTGAGCTTGTTAGCGCGGCGGGAGTCGCGGCCGGGGGGCGGGCTGTTGCGGACGCTGCGGCCGGGGTGGAGCGTGGGGCGCTGGGTGGGGGAGATGTTGGCGGCGATTCCCCTGGTGGATGTGGGGCTGCTGGTGGCGCTGGGGGGAGTCGGGTTGGTTTCGCGGGGTTTGGCTGGCGGCGCGGCGCTGGTGAGTCTGATGCTTTGGCCGCTCTGCCGGTTGCTCCAGCGAAAATACGCCGCAACGTAAGGCCGACACGTCCCTCCCCGTTGTCATTGCCCCATGATCGAACGCCGCGTTTCTCTTTCCCTGCCACACCGGGTTTTCTTCACCGAGGGGGTGTTCGATCCTGGGCAAACCCTGTTGCGGGATGTGTTGTGTCCGGCGGAGGCGGGCTCGGGGCGGGTGCGCCGGGTGCTCGTAGTGGCGGAGGAGGCGGTGTTGGCTGGGCAGCCCGGCTTGGAGGCGGCGATGCGGGACTGGTTCGCCTCGCAGGATGGTTTGCTGGTATTGGCCGATTTGCACCTTTTTCCGGGAGGGGAGCCGTGCAAGAACGATTGGTCGTTGGTGGAGCGGCTGTGGGCGGCGATCAACGAGGCGGGGATTGACCGCCACAGTTATGTGATCGCCCTGGGAGGCGGGGCGCTGTTAGACTTAGTGGGCTTTGCCGCCGCCACGGCGCACCGGGGGATTCGCTTGGTGCGCATGCCCAGCACTACCTTGAGCCAAGGGGATGGCGGGGTGGGGGTGAAAAATGGGGTGAATCATTTTGGGAAAAAAAATTGGGTAGGGACGTTCGCGGTGCCGTTTGCGGTGATCAACGATTTCCGTTTTCTGGAAAGCCTGAGTGCGGCGGCGCGGGGCGAGGGGGTGATCGAGGCGATCAAGGTGGCTTTGATCCGAGACGGGGCCTTTTTCCGGGAAATGGAGAGTGAGGCGGTGGGGTTGGCGCGGCTGGAGCCGGCGATTTTGCATCGGGTGATTGAGCGCAGCGCGGAGTTGCATGTGCAGCACATATGCACGGGCGGCGACCCCTTTGAGTTTGGTTCGGCGCGGCCCTTGGATTTTGGGCATTGGGTGGCGCACAAGTTGGAGCAATTGTCGGCCTTTCGCATCAGCCACGGCCGGGCGGTGGCCATTGGGATGGCGGTGGATTTGCAGTATGCCTGTTTGGCGGGGGTGCTTCCGGAAGAAGATCGCGACCGGATTTTGGCTTTGATTGAGCGGGTGGGCTTCACGCTGTGGGCGGAAGAGTTGGTGCTGCTGGGGCCGACGGGCAAGCTGGCGGTGCTGCGCGGCTTGGAGGAATTTCGCGAGCATTTGGGGGGCGAGCTTTGCATTACCTTGGTGACGGCCTTGGGGGAAGCCCGGGAGGTGCACGAGATGGATGCGGCGTTAGTGCAGCAATCGATCGAGTGGCTGCAGGCGCGGGCGGTGGCGCCGGTTTTGACCTAACTTGCCATGAGTCGCACCGCCATCCTCAACGTTGTGGGCCTGACGGCCCGGCACATCAGTGCGGAGACGACGCCCCAGATTTTCGCTTGGCTCAAGCACAAGCAGATCGCGCCGATCCGCCCGGTGCTGCCGGCGGTGACCACGACGATGCAGGCGACCTATTTGACGGGTCGTCGGGTTTCCGACCACGGCATTGTCGCCAATGGCTGGTATAACCGGGAGATGGCCGAGGTGCAGATGTGGAAGCAGAGCAACCACTTGGTGAAGGGCGAGAAGTTTTGGGACGTGCTCAAGCGGGAGTATCCCGGCTACACCGTGGCCAAGCTTTTCTGGTGGTATAACATGTATTCCACAGCGGACTATAGCATCACGCCTCGCCCGGCCTATCCTGCGGATGGGCGCAAGGTTTTTGATATCTACACCCAGCCGGGGCCGCTGCGGGAGGCGATCAAGGCGGACTTGGGTGATTTTCCCTTTCCGTCCTTTTGGGGTCCTCTGGCGGGGATTGCTTGTTCGCAGTGGATTGCGGATTCGGCGAAGTGGACCGAAGACAAGTACTGGCCTAACTTGAGTTTGGTTTATTTGCCGCATCTCGACTACAATTTGCAGCGCCTGGGGCCGGAGGATCCGGCGGTGGTGGAGGATTTGTTGGCGATTGATGCGATTGTGGGAGATTTGATTCAATTTTATAAGCAGCGGGCCATCCGGGTGGTGTTGCTCTCGGAATACGGCATTACGCCGGTGCATCGGGCGGTGCATTTGAACCGGGTGCTGCGGGAGCACGGTTGGATTGCGATTCGCGAGGAGTTGGGCCGAGAGCTATTGGACTGCGGGGCCAGCAAGGCTTTTGCGTTGGCGGACCACCAGGTGGCGCATATTTATGTGAATGACCCGGCGATTTTGCCGGAGTTGCGGGCGGTGCTGGAGGCCGTTCCTGGGGTGGAAAGCGTGGTCGATGGGGTCTGGAAAGCTTCCATCGGGCTAGACCATCCCCGCAGTGGCGATTTGATTTGCCTGGCGGACAAGGACAGTTGGTTCACTTATTATTATTGGCTCGACGATGCGGTGGCGCCGGACTTTGCCCGCTGCGTGGACATCCACCGCAAGCCCGGCTATGATCCGGTGGAGCTGTTTCTCGATCCTAGCTTTAAGCATCCGAAGTGGGAGGTGGGCAAGCGGCTCCTCAAGAAGAAGGCGGGCCTGCGTTATTTGATGGATGTGATTCCGCTTGATGCCAGCTTGGTCAAAGGGAGCCATGGGCGCATCCCGGAGGACCGCTACGATTGGCCGATTTTGGCGGGGGACTTTCCCCACTTGGTGGGCGACGACTCCATCCCGGCGACGCGGGTTTACCACGAGTTGATGGCCACGGTGAAGCGGGGCATTGCGGAGCGGGTGGAGACGGCGGAGTAAAGCTGGGGGGCGGCGGTATCGTCCCTTGTGAGATGGGGGCAATGAGCCATGCTGCACCGATGAAAGTTTCCTCCAGCGACCATTTGCTGCGCCTGCTCAAGGACCACTTTGGCTATGATTCTTGGAGGCCGCTGCAGGAGGAAATCATCACGGCCACGATGGAGGGCAGGGATGTCCTAGCACTGCTTCCGACGGGCGGGGGCAAGTCGCTGTGTTTCCAATTGCCCGCCATGGCGGGGCGGGGGCTGACGTTGGTGGTTTCGCCCCTGATTGCGCTGATGAAGGACCAAGTCGATCAATTGGAGGCGGCGGGGATTCCGTCGACTTTTTTAAATTCGACGCTGGAGGCGGGGGAGGCCAGGCAGCGCCTGCGCGGACTGCACGAGGGGCGCTACCGCTTGCTCTATGCCGCGCCAGAGCGGATCATGTTGGATGGATTTCTGGCGGATTTGCAGAAATGGGGAGTGGAGCGGATCGCCATCGACGAGGCGCACTGCATTAGCGAGTGGGGCCACGACTTTCGGCCGGAATACCGGCAACTGCCGCGGCTGCGCGAGATTTTGCCGAACGTGCCCTTCATCGCCCTGACGGCCACGGCGACAGATCAGGTGCGGGATGACATTGAGCGGCATCTCGCGCTGCGCCGACCGGAGCGTTTTACCGCGAGCTTCAATCGGCCTAACTTGACGTATCGAGTGGCGCCCAAGACGGGGGCTTACGAGCAGGTGCGGCAGTTTCTGCGGACGCGGCCGGACGACAGCGGCATTATTTATTGTCAGTCGCGCAAGGCTACGGAACAAGTGGCCGCCAAGTTGAGCGCGGACGGGATCCCGGCGTTGCCCTATCATGCTGGACTGGAGCAGTCGGAGCGGGCGGGAAATCAGGAAAAGTATCTGCGGGACCGGGTGCGGGTGATGTGCGCCACGATTGCCTTTGGGATGGGAATCAACAAGCCGAACGTGCGGTTTGTGATTCACTATGACCTGCCAAAGAACTTGGAGGGCTACTATCAAGAGACGGGGAGGGCGGGGCGGGATGGATTGCCAGGCGAGTGCCTGTTGCTTTTCAGCCCGGGGGATGTGGCTAAGCATATCGGTTTTATCAGCGAGATCGATGATGAGGCGGAAGCTGCTCGGGCGCGGCATTTGTTGGATCAGGTGGTGCACTACGCGGAGGCCTCGTCTTGCCGCCGGGCGCTGCTGCTGAATTACTTTAGCGAGACCTATGCGGAACCGAACTGCGGGGGCTGCGACAATTGTCAGTCGCCTCGGGAAAGCTTCGATGGCACTCTCGTGGCGCAAAAGCTCCTCTCCTGTGTGCTCCGGGCCAATCAGGCGAGCCGCTGGCAATTTGGCCTGGGGCACTACTGCGACATCCTCTGCGGAGCTAGTAGCGAAAAAATTCTCAAGCAAGAACACCATCGGCTGAGCACCTATGGGATTGGCAAGGAGATGAAGAAACCAGAGTGGCAGGCGATCGGCCGGGAATTGACCCGCATGGGATTTCTCCAAGCGGACCCCACGCGGATGGGAAGCCTCAGCGTGACGGCCCAGGGGGTGGAGGCGCTGAAGCAGCGCAGCGGCTTCACCCTAACGAGACCACTGCCCGGCCCCGAGGCTAAAAAGCGCGGACAGGGGGCGGCGAAGGCGGGCGAGATTGAGTGCGACCACGCGCTCTTTCAGGCGCTGCGCGAACTGCGCCGCGAGCTGGCGGAGGCGCGTGGGGTGCCGCCCTATGTTATTTTCGGCGACGTGTCCCTGAGGCACATGGCCAGCGTTTATCCAACTCACGAGGAGGCCTTCGCCGCTATTCCTGGGGTGGGGCGGCAAAAGTTGGTGGATTACGGCGAGGCCTTCTGTGCGGTGGTGCGCAAGCATTTGGGAGTGAACCCGATGCAAGTCTTCGCGTCCTCCCGGACACCGGCGGAGCCGACGTTGCGGCGGCCCGCTGCGGCGGAGCGGAGGGTTGGTGGAGCGGCGGTTTCCCGTCCCGCAGGAGCGCCGCCGCCCTCCATGGAACCAGGGCCGGTGAGCGATACCATCGGGGAGACGCTCCGGGTTTTCCGCAGCGGGGTTGCCGATCTGGCGCAGTTGGCGGCCGCGAGGAACCTGGCGGAGAGCACGGTCACGAGTCACTTGTGCAATGCGATCGCAGCGGGCCGAGCGGACGACC
>CALQKQ020000296.1 GCA_943331195.2 Akkermansia muciniphila
AAAGAAGGCGACGCTTCCGTGCAGCGGGCCCTGCGCGAAGGCGTCGCGCTGATTCAATTGACCGATGAGGACGACAGCGTTTGCCTGGTGGCGATTGGCACCTTGGGCGAGCTGCGCAGTTTGGGCAGCGTGGATTTGCTGAAGGCGATGACCGTTAGCGAGGATGAATCCGACGCGGCCAAGGCGGCGGCGGGTCAGGCGCTGCAGCTGATCGAGCGCTACCAGCGGCAGGTGGAAACCTATGGCAGCTTGTTTCGCGGGCTGAGCGCGGGGTCGGTGCTTTTGGTGGTCGCGCTGGGGTTGGCGATCACTTTTGGGCTGATGGGAGTCATCAATATGGCCCACGGGGAGATGATGGCGGTGGGCGCTTACACCACCTATCTGGTGCAGAACCTTTTTGGGGGAGGGGTGGCCTTATCGATGTTTGGATTTGGGATGCAGGTGCCGGGGTTGAAACTGACGGGGGCGGCCTACCAATCTTATTTTTTCTATGCCGTGCCCGCCTCTTTCCTCATGGCAGCCCTGGTGGGAATCGCCTTGGAGCGCGGGGTGATCCGCTTTCTCTACAAGCGGCCCCTGGAAAGCCTGCTGGCCACCTGGGGGATTTCGTTGATTTTGCAGCAACTCTTCCGCCTCGTTTTTGGCCCCAACAATGTCCAAGTCTCCTCCCCGAGCTATCTGAGCGGGAGCTTCGTGGTGAGCGATGTCGTGTTGGGCTACAACCGCGTCTTTGTGATTGGTTTTGCCGTGGCCATCGTCTTCTTGACCTGGTTGCTCCTGACCAAAACCAGTTTGGGGCTCTACATCCGGGCTGTGATGCAAAATCGCCAGATGGCGGCCTGCATGGGAGTGCGGACCGAGCGGGTCAACATGCTGACTTTTGGTTTCGGCAGCGGACTCGCCGGACTGGGTGGGGCCTTCCTCTCGCAGCTGGGCAACGTCGGACCGAATCTGGGACAAAGCTATATCGTGGACTCCTTCATGACTGTGGTGGTCGGCGGGGTGGGCAATCTCATCGGGACGGTGGGCGCTGCCCTAGGGATCGGGATGGTCGATCAAAGCTTGCAGTCCCTCACCGACCCCTCCTTGGGCAAAATCATCACGTTGAGTTCGATCATTTTCTTTTTGCTGTGGCGGCCGGGCGGGCTTTTCCCGACGCGCACCCGCAGCTTGGAAGGGTAGGCGGAATCTGCCCGACCTGCGCTCCTCTAGCTATTTTTACAAAGAACTCATGCGAAAGTCCGAAAACCTCATCATGCTGGTGGGAGCCCTGTTGCTCTTGGTGGTGCTGCCCTGCTTGAACGCCTTTGGGGCGGAAGGCAGCGCCCTGCACGTCAGCGATTACACCATCAACCTCTGGGGAAAATACCTCTGCTATGGCATTTTGGCGGTCAGCGTGAATTTGTTGTGGGGCTACACCGGACTGCTCAGCTTGGGGCAGTGCCTGTTTTTCTCGCTGGGAGGCTATGCCTTGGGAATGCACCTCATGCTGAAAATCGGCAAGCTGGGGCAATATTACCAGGCCGGGAACAACCCGCTGGAGTTGCCCGACTTCATGGTCTTTTTGGGTTACCCCGAGCTGCCCGCTCACTGGGTTCCTTTCCATAGCTTTGGGTTCGCGGCCCTGATGGTTTTGGTGATTCCTGGCTTGGTGGCCTTCTTGTTTGGTTGGCTGATCTTCCGCTCCCGCATCAAGGGGGTGTATTTTTCGATCCTGACCCAGGCCTTAACTTATGCGGCGTCGCTGCTCTTTTTCCAAAATAAATTCACCTTTGGCGGCAACAATGGGCTGACCGACTTCAAGACCTTGCTGGAGGCGGACCTCAACGCCCCCGAGGTGCGGCGGAACCTTTATGTGGCCACGGTGCTGCTGCTCATGGCCGTGCTGGGGCTGGTGAAGTGGCTTCTCGGCACCAAGTTCGGCAAGGTCCAGCAGGCCATCCGGGACAGTGAGAACCGGGTGCTTTTTTCTGGCTACGCCACCACCAGTTTCAAGCTCCTGATTTTTGTTTTGGCGGCCGTGATTGCCGGAGCGGCGGGAGCCCTTTACGTGCCGCAGGTCGGCATCATCAACCCCAGTGAAATGACCACGGACAAATCCCTCGAAGCGGTGGTGTGGGTCGCGGTGGGGGGCAGGGCGACCCTGCTGGGGCCGGTTTACGGGGCGATTGTGGTGAATGTCTTGAAGTCCTGGGCGACCACGGCTTATCCGGATTATTGGTATATTATTCTGGGAACCTTATTTGTGCTAGCGGTGCTCTTTGCCCCCAATGGCATCGCCGGGATGCCCCAGCAATGCCGCGACGGGCTCGCCTGGTGGAAACGGCGCGGAGCTTCCCTTGCCTCACCCCTGGCCACATCCGCCTAATTTTTTTTCATGAGCAGCCAAGTCATCCTCGCCGCCGAAGGCGTGAACAAATCCTTTGATGGCTTTAAGGCTATCAGCGACCTCAACTTCTACCTCGACGAGGGGGAGCTGCGCACCGTGATCGGACCCAATGGGGCCGGAAAGTCGACCTTTTTAGACCTCATCACGGGGCGCACCCGGCCGGATAGTGGGCGAATCGTTTTCGGCACCGGCCTGGGCGAGGAAATCACTTCGCGCAAGGAATATGAAATCTACCGGCTCGGGATTGGCCGGAAATTCCAAACGCCCAGCGTGTTTGCGGAGCACAGTGTTTTCGACAATATCCTGCTCGGGCTGAAGGGTCCGCGCGGGGTTTTCCGCACCCTTTTTGCCAAGCTCAGCAGCGGGGAGCAAGACCGGCTGGAGGAAGTGTTAAAGACGGTGGGGCTGTTCGACAAGCGGCACGACCTGGCGGGCTCTCTGGCGCACGGGCAAAAGCAGTGGCTGGAAATTGGGATGCTGTTGGCCCAGGAGGCCAAGCTTTTGTTAGTAGACGAGCCTGCCGCAGGGATGACGGATGAGGAGACGCACAAGACGGGGGAATTGCTCCTCAGTCTGGCTGGGAAACACAGCATCATTGTGATTGAACACGACATGGTTTTCGTGCGCCAGATCGCCCGCAAGGTCACCGTGCTCCACCAAGGCCACGTGCTCTGCGAGGGCTCGGTGGACGACGTGCAAAACAACGAGGAAGTCCGCCGCGTCTATTTGGGCCGCGGCAAGCACTGACCCCTTTCGCTCTGGACTAAACCTTTTCAAACCTAGCTTTCTTTTCCATGCTTAAAGTAGATTCTCTCCATGCGGACATCGGCGGTTCGCAGATCTTGCGTGGCGTCTCTTTGGAATGCGGCCCCGGAGAGGTGGCCTGCCTGATGGGGCGCAATGGGGTGGGTAAAACCACCACCTTGAAGTCGATCATGGGCCTGCGCGACATCCGCAGCGGCGCGCTCTTTTTGGAGGGCCAGAATCTGCAAGGACTGGCTCCAGATGCGCGCGCCCGCCTGGGCATTGGCTATGTGCCGCAGGGCCGCGATATTTTTCCGCACATGACCGTGGAGGAGAATTTGCGGATCGGCTACGTGGCCAACGGCAGCCGCATCGCCAATGTGAAGGCCGCGCTGGAGCGCATCTACGCGCTCTTCCCCGTGCTCAAGGAGATGTTGGGACGCAAGGGGGGCGTCCTCAGCGGCGGCCAGCAGCAGCAGTTAGCGATTGGCCGGGCCCTCCTCACCGGGCCAAAGTTGTTGATCTTGGACGAGCCCACCGAAGGCATTCAGCCCAGCATCATTGAAGAGATCGGCGAGACCATCAAGTTGCTCCGCAGCAGCGAAAAGTTGTCCATTTTGCTGGTGGAGCAATACGTCGACTTTTGCCGCGAGGTGGGGGACCGCTATGTTGCGATGGACCGGGGCGCGGTGGTTTCGAGCGGCCCGATCGGGGCCTTGACCGACGAGGTGGTCAAGGTCCACCTGCAAGTGTAAAGCGGTGCCTATCAAGGGGGGCTGAGGCGGAAGCGCACATAGGCCCCCTGCACCGCGAAGGGGAACGGCGCCGCGAGGTGTCGCTCGCCAGCCGCGGACTCGGCGCTCTGTATCACCAGGGAGGCCTCAGGCATGGGGGTCCAGGTCTTTAGGTCGGGCGAGGTTTCACTTTGTAGCCGAACGGCATCGGCACCCAGGCGTTGGCTCCAGTGGAGGAAAAGGTCGCCATCTGGCGCGATAGTTAGGTGAGGCAGGGTGGTGAAAGCGTAGTCTTGGAGGTTAGGAAAAGCGTCGGCGGACAAGGTGTCGTCGGTGCCGGGGCTGCCGCCGAGCTGGCGGCTCGGGCGCCAGTGAGCGGGCAGGGAGGGGTCGGGTCGACCTTCCGGGCGAATCAGGGTGAGGGTGCGGCCCATGCCGTCGGCTTCCGGGGGCCAGGGCAATTGGTCGCCGAAACTAAAGGCGGCAATGACGGCCTTGGCGCGGTCGCGCAGGACGAGGTGGTCGCCGTCGTTGGAGAGGCGCGTGCCAGGGTCGAACTCGCCCGCCACTGGCAGAGCGGCGCCGTATCTGGCGGTGAAGGCGGCGCGGTTTTCTACCAGGAGCAGGCGCTGGCCGACGGGGAGGGTGCCGGAGAAGGTGAATTGGACGCCTTCGGTGAATTGGACGCCGGTGAGGTCGATGGGGAGGGTGCCGATGTTGCGCAGTTCGATGAATTCCTCGGCGGCGGGGTTGGCGGGGTGGTAGTTGATTTCGGAAATGGCGAGGTTGCTCGGGGCGGCGGGCTCGGCGGCGCCGGTGTTGGTAATCGTCAGGGTATCGCTGCCGACGGCAGCCCCGTCGTGGTCGAGGGCGGTGAGGATGAAATCGTTGGGTCCGGAGGTGACGGGGAGGATGAGTTGCCAGGATTGGCCGCTGAGCCAGGAGAGGGGAGCGGCTTGGGGCGGGGCGCCGTTGCGGGAGACGAGGATGGTTTTGACATTGATCCAGCCAGTCCCGCTGATGGTGGCGCTAGGCTGTGCGGTGGTGATGGGGGCGCCGCCGTTGGTGGTGACGGCGAAGGCCGCAGCGGGGAATTGGACGTTGATTTGGCTGAGGACATAGCTGCGGCGGGCGCTGACCCAGTTCCGCAGGGTGGTGGCATAGGAGGCGCGGTCG
>CALQKQ020000297.1 GCA_943331195.2 Akkermansia muciniphila
GAGGGCTGGACGAGCGATGAGGGGAAATAAACCAATTTCAAAACCATCGAATAGCCAGCCGAGAAAGGCGGCCGCTCGAGCTAGGAGGGCGCCGCGCGGCAAGGGAGGGGTGAGAGGCAGGGAGGGAGATATAGGAGATTCGTCAGGGGATGGCCGACATCTTTTTCGGGGATCGGACGCGGGTGGGTGCTGGTCGGCGGTTCCGCAGGGTTTCGCTAGGGTTTTGGCCAGTGGAGGTGTTTGTGGAGGAAGTCGAAAGTGCCCTTTCCGTGGATGCTATGGGGGCCGTTGAAAACCTCCATTTCGGTGAGGTCGCCGAGGCCGAGTTTGACGTATTGGCGGCGGGTTTTGGCGTATTCGTAGGCGACCCATTCGTCTGGGGCGACGCCGTCCTCGTGGCCTCGTTCGACCATGAAGGGGCGGGGGATCATGAGCCAGCTGAGTTCGGCGTAATTGAAGGTGTTTCCCAGATTGAACTCGGGCATGTCGTATTCTCCGCCGTGGAGATAGGCGTAAGGCGAGCGGCCGTTGACGTTTTTCCAGATCCATTCGTTGTAGTCGGCGGAGCAGATGCTGAGGCAATAGCGCGGCAGGACCTGGGGGATGCGCATGGCGGTTTTGCCGCCGTAGCTGAGGCCGTAGAAGGCGAGGCGGCTGGGGTCGACGACATCCTGGGAGGCGAGCCAGTCGAGGATGACTTCGTGTTGGCGCATGATGAAGGACCACAAGGTGAGCTTGAGGGGCTGAGCCTTGCGGAGGACTTGGCGGAAGCGATTTTCTCCGATGTAGGGGTTTTGGGGGGCGAAGGTGATGAAGCCTCGTTCCGCTAGGCGGCAGGCGAAAGTATGATAGAATGGGCTGTCGATGGCGGGGGCGGCGACGTCGCGGGGACGGCCTTCGAGGCCGTGCTGGCAGACCACGACGGGGCGTTTTTCGCCGGGAGCGATGCCCTTGGGAAGGACGAGAATGCCGTAGGCGAAGACGTTGGGATGGACATCGAGGACGACTTCATAGCAGGTGAAGGCGGCGGTTTCGGAGACTTTGCGGGAGCGGGGTGAGGGCGGCAGCGAGGGAGGGGGGAGGGGGCCGATGATTTCTTCGAGCAAATGGCGGCGCAGGGGCTGGGCGGTTTCGGCGAAGCTGGCGGGGGAGTGGCGGTCGACTTGTTTCCACCATTCGGCCCTGGTGTATTCGGATTCGCGCATGAGCCACTGGGTATCCTCGTAAATCTGGGCATATTGCCGCGCGGCGCGGGCCTCGGGGTCTGGCGCGGGATGGGGGGGCTTGATGGCATCGGTGGTGGGGGGAGCAGGTGGAAGCAGGTTGAGGGCAGCGGCGATGGCATTGAGGGACGCGTCATTAAAAACTTCACCGGGCTGGGCCTGAATGACTTGCCAGGACTTGGCTCCGGGGACGTCCTGGAGCCAGGCCCGAGCTTCGTTGAAAACCTGTTGCGAGACTAGCTCATCGGGGCGGCTGAGTTTGCCGGGAGCGGCACCTTGGTGGGCTTGGCCGGGAGGGGGATACTCGGCTAGGGGGAATTGGCCGTGTTCCCAGAGCAGTTGACGGGGGGCGATGAGGCCAGCCAATTCGCCGGTGCCGAACTCTGCGGCGAGGGCCCAGGCGTTACGGTAAATGGGTTCGTCCTGCAGTTGGGGGTTGAGTTGGTATCCGCTCACGGCGGTGAGGTCGATGCGGGAATCCAGGGCACCGGCGAAGCACGCTAACATGCCTCCTTCGCCATAGCCGACTACGGCGATTTTGGGATGGGGCGGGTCGGCTTGGGGGTGGGCGGCGAGCCAATCGACAGCGCTGAGGACTTTTTGGACTTCGTAGCCTTGGATGGTGCGGCCCATTTGATAGGCGGCTCTCCACAAGACTTCGCGCTGGGATTGTTTGATGGCCTTTCCGCCGGGGATGCCGCTGTGGGCATCGGAGCGGTCGATGAGAAAGGGAATCAAGACGCGGCAACCGCGCTCGGCCAAGCGGCGGGCAAATTGGTGGTCTGCAGGCAACCCGGGCTGAAGGCCGACGAGCTGTTCGGGGGTCCAGTCGCAATCGGGAATGGCCACGAGGGAGGCGCGGGGAGCGGTGTCTGGCTGGAGCAGCAAGCCCTCGGCGTGAACTCCGCGGAAGACGTTCCAGCTGACGGATTGGATGGTGAAGCCTTGGCCGCGCCCCATTGCCGCGGAATGGTGTTGGGGATCGGGGGCGACGGGGGCGGAGAGGCTGAGTTGGCAGGGTTCTCTGGGATCGACGGAACCTAAAATGTGGGCGAGGTGTTGGCGGTTGGGTTCGATGGATTTTTGATAGGCCTCAGGGGATGCGAAATCACGGTTCCAGTGGGTGGCGCGGGACTGCGGGGCCTGAGCAAGAAGGCGGTCGAGATAGTGGTCGATGCCGCTGACCATGTGGGCGGCGAGGTCTCCGGCTTGGGTGAGCGGCTCGGTGCCTGGCAAGACGGGCGGGGTGGAGTCGGCGAGGGCGAGGCTGGGGAGGAGCAGGGCGAGGAGCGCGCGGGCTTTGCCGGGCGGGCGGAAAAAGGCGTGGGGGCGGAGCATGGCGAGGTAGGGTGGGTGGGTGGGGGGTTAGCGGGCTGGTGGTGAGCCGACGAGGGGTTGGGTGCTGCGCAGATAGGCGAAGAGATCGCGGAGTTGCTGGTCATTGAGGGCATTGAGCAAGCCTTCGGGCATGAGGGAGCGGCCGACAGCTTCGAGTTTCTGGAGGTCGCTGCGGGCCAGGGTTAGGTTTTGATTGTCGAAGCCGCGCAGCACCACGGTTTGGTCATTTTGATCGATTAAGAAGCCGGAAAGCGAGCGGCCGTCCTTGGTTTCTAGGTTATAATTCTCAAAACCTTCGCGGATTTCGGCGCTGGGGTGGACGGTGGCTAGGAGCATGGCTTCGAGGTTGGTGCGGTCGTGCACGGTGAGGTCTGGGCCGATTTGTCCACCTTGGCCGAAGAGGCGGTGGCAGGCGGCGCAGGTGTTTTGGAAGAGGGTGCGGCCTTGATAGGGGTCGCCGGGGCCGCCCCTGAGGACCGCAGCGAGATGATGGATTTGTTGGTTCATTTCGGCGGCGCTGGCCTGGTTGGTGTTAGGCCAAAGCTTAGCTAGGAGGGTTTGCAGATCGGCCTGTTGGTGCTGCTTTAGCTTCTGGATAATGTTTGGTGGAATGCTGGCGGGGTTGAGGCCAATGCCGCGGTTAGGAGCGCCTTCCTGCTTCATGGCCTGAGCGAAGAGGAGGGCCCAGGCGGGGCGGCTGGCGAGAAGGGTTTGGGCCATGGCGAGGGCTTCGCGGTCCAGCGTTGGATAGAGGGTGAGGACGGCGTCGGCGATGGCGGGGTCATCGTTTTTTTGGAAGGCGGCGAAGATGGCTTTTTGCAGGGTCTCGTCTTTGCCGGCACCGAGCGCGGCGCGAATTAAGATCGGCACCGATTCGGGTAGGTTGATTTCGCTCATGACTGCGAGAAACGCGAGGCGTTCCTCCCGTGGGGAGGTTTCATCGGCGATGGTGCGGAGGGCGCGCTGCCTGGCCTGAGGATCGCCCTGGCGGAGGGCGAAGGCAGGGGAGGCCATGCCATGGCGCGCCATGGCGGAGAGCAAAGCCTCGGGAAGTCCGGTGAGGGGGCGGCCCTTGAAGGCGGCTTCAAAACCGGCCATGAGGAGTTTGCTGTGGCGTGGGGAGGGCGAGAGTTCAAAGAGTTTGGCGCAGGTTAGGAAATCTCGGAGGGAGCCGGCTTGGGCCAAGCGGCGCGCGGTGCGTTCGATGAGGTGGGCTTCCGCTAGGGGGGTCGACCAGAATGCGCTATCCGCGTAGAGTTGGAGGACGGCTTCGGGATGGTCGGCGCAGTGGGCTTCGAGCGCCCACCAGAGGAGGAGAGGGAGGCGGTTGTCATCGACATCCTCGGCGTGACTGGCTAGCCCCCTAACTACGTTCAGAGCTTGCTCTGCGGGCATGCGCTGAGCGGTGGCGGCGAGTTGGTTGCGCACTTCGAGATTGGGCTCGGAGGGGGCGAGAGCGCCTAGGGTGGCGGCGACATCCGGGGGCATGGGGGGGAAGTCTCCGGCTAGGCGAATGGTCCAGAGGCGGACCAGGGGATCGGGATGAGCGAGGACGCGGAGGAGTTCTGGGCCGAGGAGGCCGCCGCTGAGGTGGAGGGCCCAGAGGGTTTCGAGGGCGAGTTGGCCGGTGCTCTGAGCTAGGGTGTTCGTCAAGGTCGGCACGAGGGAGGGATCGGGGCGGTCGGCGAGGAGGCGCAGGGCGGTTTGGCGGATCCAGCGATTAGGGTGGCGGAGTTCTTGGAGGAGTTCGGTGGGGGAGCGGTCGGCGAGGTTGTCGGGACGGCGCGGGGCGGCGCCCTTGGCTTGGAGGCGGTAGATGCGGCCTCTTTCTTTATCGATTTGGCCTTCGTTATTGCGGTAGTGGTTGACTTGTTGGTCATACCAGTCGCAGACATAAATGGCACCTTCCGGGCCGACCTTGATATCGACGGGGCGGAACCAGCGGTCGTCGCTGGTGATGGGGCGGGCGACATCGCTGGTGCGGAAGGAGGAGCGGTCTGGGGTGATGGTGCTTTCGACGATGCGGCCTTGGAGGGGTTCGATCCCGAAGAGGTGGCCGTGGTATTTGGGGGGCAAGGCTCCGTGGTCGTAGATGATGAAATTGTGGGTGAAGCGGGCGGCGGCGTCGTGGGGCATGGCGGGAAAATAGCCATAGGCGAAGGGGTTAGAGAGGGGGCCGTGTTTTTCGAAGCCCTTTTGCAAATAGGCGCCTTGGAGGTAGTGGAACCCGCGAGTGTCGCCGCCGTTGTGGCCGGAGAAGAGGCGGCCTTGGCTATCTATTTCGCAGCCGAAGGCGTTGCCGCCGCCTTGGGCGAAGACTTCGTAGATGCGTTTTTCGGGATGATAGCGCCAGATATTTTGACCTTGGGAGTAAATTGGCTGGGGGGTTTGGGGTTTTCCATCGGGACCGAATACCATGATGTTAGC
>CALQKQ020000298.1 GCA_943331195.2 Akkermansia muciniphila
ATGGCTCGGATGTATCCGGCAAAGCTCTTTCCGCCATCTTTTGCCAGGGCTTCGTTCAACCAGCCAAAGAAATACTTGCGATCATCCATTGTCCAGCCACTCCGGGCGCGCCGCAAGCAATAGGCGTAGTGGATGTTTCTGGTGTTAGGGGTATTAGCCAACATCTTGAGAATGGCTTCGCCATATTCGTGGCGATCGAGCATGGCCTTGTCGTAGTCAGCGGTCGCCGTGCGGGTGGCTTTCATGAGCGCGATGGTCTTGCTCACCACGGTGGGAGCGTCGAGTGCCGCGAGCACGCGGCACAGTTCGGCGTTCACGGTATCGTCCTTGGACGGGTAATGAGCCTCCAGTTTGGCGATGACTGACGCGGCCATTGCTCCGGCGGGCGGGCCCAGGCGGACAAAACAGAGCCCATAGGCCCGGAGCAGCGCCAGTTGGTCTTCCTTCTCGAGGGTGCCAAAGGAGAGCTCGCCGAGTTTGTCGAGCAAGCGCCCGGACCAGGATGGATCGCCGTGTCGGCATAGGGCGATGCTCGCATAGATGAGGGCCCGGGGATGGTTCTCCGCGAAGACCTTCTCACGCCAGAGGGCGAGGTCCTGGGATTCGAGGGCGAGGCGTGCGGCATAGCGGATAGTGCGGTCGGGGTGCGCCAGATGCGGCCAGGCTTGATCTACCGCAGCAGCGCTGCTTTCTCCGCGGACGTGGCCTTTTTCTAACGAGTGGCGCAAAGCCCGAAGTTCGCGGTTGGCCAGCAGCGTTTGGGGAGTCCCCGCCGTTTTCTGGCCTGTGTAGCGGATGCGGTAAAGACGGGATGCCGTGGTGCGCCCCCCAGTGAGGAAATACATGGCACCGTCAGGGCCGAAGCGCATGGCCGCGATGTTCAGCGGGCGGCCATGAAGAAACTCCGTCTTGGTGCCGGTGTAACTGGAGCCGCTTTCCTGCAGGTCCACGGTGTAAATCGTGCCGAAGGTCCAGTCGCAGATGAAGAGCTTCTCTTGAAACTCCACGGGGAAATCGGAGTGATAACCGAAGCTCATGGCGGTTGGCGATCCCGGTCCCACATCAAGCACCGAGCCGTTGCTATCCGCGAAATAATCCAGCCACACTCCCGATCCCGCCCGCCAGCCAAACTCGGCGCCGGAGGTGACGTGATTGATCCGCGTGGGACGATACCACGGGCAGCCGACATCAAACTCCATGTCGGAGTCATAGGTGAAGAGCTCGCCCTCGCGATTGAGGGCGATGTCCACGGCATTGCGGAAACCGGAGGCGATCATTTTCCAGTCTGCGCCGTCGGGGGAGATCCGACAAATCCAGCCGCCCGGTGCCTTGAGCCCCACGGCGTGTCCCATGGGATCTGAAATGACGGGCATGAGCGTGTCCTCCTGCCACACGGGAGGCTGGGCGGAAGTGCTCCCCTTGGGCACGCGGGTGAAATTTCCGCTCACCAAATACAGCCCCGTGCCGTCGGCAGTCTGGATGATGGAGTGCGCCGAGTGCTCGTAGCCCATGTCCAGTTTCTGCAGCAGTTTGAACTCATCAAACTGGTCGTCTCCATCTGTGTCCCGGATGCGATAGAAGCCCCGCATGTTCGACATGTAGAGGCTGTCGAAGGCGTAGAGAAATCCATAGGCACCGCCGACTTGGCGCGTTCCCCAGTCCACCGGATCATAGGGAAAACCTGGTAGGCGATCGACCTTGATGGCGGTGCCTGCGGATGGCAGGGTGACGCGGAAGACTCCCTTGTCGTCTTGATCCGATACGATGAGGCGGCCCTTGGGATCAAAGGCCATGGCGACCCAGGAGCCCTGAGCTTTTGGCACCTCGTAGAGCAATTCAGCGTCAAAGCCTTCGCGGAGCGAAATGCCGGTGTCCGCATCCAAAACCAACCGTGATGCGTCGGCAGCGGGATTTTGCGCGCGTCCTGGCATGGTGATGAATCCCAGAATCCAACCGAGCAATGCGAGGCGCGTGATCATATAGATAATTCTAGCTTAGGGGTAGTGGTTATACTTTGGCGGGCTTCCTGGGCTATGGAGCCTTGGATGACGCCTTGGCCGGATACTTGTCATGCAATCGCGGCCAATAGTCCTTCCAATACGCATCATAGTAATCCTGGCCCGCGCGGTCGATCTCTTCGGGTGGAACAACCTTGGGGGCTTGAGACGGATCGTATCCGGCGAGGTGTGAGGTGCCCGCGCGGGTGCGCGGTGAGACGAAACGCCAGGGGTTCTCACCCAACACATCGGCGATGAGTTTGGCTAGTTCTGGATCGTAGGCCTTCAATTGGTCGCGGGTGTGAACGTGGTTGTGATCGTGATCCATGGTGCGGCAGGTATCATACCAGGCCTGCACCCCTTCCGCCCAATACTCCGCCGCATTGAGCGCCCAGTACGTCGCCTTCGGCCCGCCAAAGACGATAAGCACCTTGTCGTCGCGCGTGACCTTCACATCTGCCCGGCTGGGCTGGTCATTGACGAGGATGTCGCCGCCATCCAGGCATTGGGTGAGAAAAGCGCGCGGCTGCATGGGGAAGGCCATGACCAGGGCATCTAACAAGCCAACGGGCGCAACGCTGGTGACCCGCCGGAACTTCTGTGCGGCATAGCCGTCATTGTAGAGGCCTTGGTCCTTGGCGTGTTGGAAAGCCGCGCGCAGGCGCTCCTGGAGGGTCTCGTCGAAGCCGACGCCATCGATCACATGGGCGAACTCATGGATGAGGACGCTTTCCCGATCCATGCCCCCGGGATACTCCATGACGTCCTCCTCGGCGAACAGGAAGGTGGGACGCCCATCGATCTCGGTGAGCTCGCCCCGGCCACGCCAATTGTATAAGTCGAGTTCCTTGCCGGTCTTGTCCGTGGCCCACTGCGGGACGTCGGACTGCAATTCGGCGTGCCCGACAAGGACGCACAACACTTTCTTATCGCGGATGCGCTGGGCGACCGGCGGAAGGAGATGGCCCATGACTGTGTCCAAAAGATAGGCCGCTTCAAGATGCGCTAGGTCGGACACCTTCTCTGAAGTGGCGATAAGGATATCCTGAACCACTGTGCCCTTTTTGTAGAACCTGGCGTCGAGCTTGTATTCCGTGGCTTGTTCCGCGCTGATGGGTTTGATCTGCCTCAAAGACGGCGTAGCGGCACTGTTTGGCAATACGTCTTGAGCCCTGAGCGACAGGGTCACAACGGAAAGGGCCAGTGCCGTGAGCGCGAGGCCGCCTAGCGTAAAAGCTCTGCGGGCAATGGGGCTATGCTTCATGATTGTAGAGTGGGTGTGAATTTGACAAGGCACGAGCCTTTTTCTTCCTCATCATCGGAACCAGTTGCACGATCAGTACGCCTGACAAAATCAGCACGCAGCCGAGGAGCGCCCGCCCTGTCAGGGTTTGGTGAAGCACCAGATAGCCGGCGATCGCGGCAAAGACCGACTCCAGACTCATGATGATCGCGGCGGGGGCCGGAGGACAATGCTTCTGACAGACCACCTGCAGCGTATAGGCAACCCCAACCGACATCAGCCCAGCATAGGCGATCGCGCCGGACGCCGCCTTGATCTGATCAAAAGAGCAGTGCTCGAAGAGCAGTCCGGACAAGATGCTCAAGACCGCGCAAACCGCGAATTGCGCGCCAGCGATCCAGATGGGGTCACCTTTTCCGGCGACGTGGTCAATCACCAGGATCTGACACGCCCAAAACACCGCGCTAAGCAAAGTCAGCCAGTCGCCCTTGGAGACGACGAAATGTCCATTCACGCTCATAAGATAGAAGCCGATGAGACAGACGAGCATGCCCGCCCACAGACTTTTGCGCGCCTGGTGCCCGAAAAACAGGCCCAGTACCGGGACAAAGAGAATGTAGAATGCCGTGATGAAGCCGGAGTTAGCACTGGAAGTATACTGTAGTCCAATCTGCTGCAGGGCGGCGGCGGCGAACAGAAAAAGCCCAGCGCCTAAACAGGCTTTGTAGGGCAGTTTGGCCACGTGATCTGATGCAGGGAGATGCTTCCTCCGCCAGACCATGAGGGGGATCAGGGAGACGCAGCCAAGGGCGAAACGAACCCCGTTGAACGTCATGGGGCCAAGGCCTTTTTCCATTCCGATCTGCTGGGCCACAAAAGCGAAACCCCAGATCAGGGACATCAAGAGGAGCAACAACTCGTATTTAAAGACGCCCATTCCGCCGAGCTTCGGCTCGCTCATGGGATTCATGGCTTCCTTTCCGGTTCCTCCATCGCCTTGCCCATCGCTTGGCCCATCAAGCAGCAGGGCTGGCCGTTGCTCTTCCAGAGGAGGTCTTTGCTTGTTTTTCATGAGTCTTTGTTCCGTTAGCGACTCTCAGGGATTGAACTCGAACGAGTGCATTTCTCTGTAGGCCTGGTCTGAAACAGTTGGTGCAGGCACAAGCCGTGCCCGATGGCGGGAATATCGATGCGGTCCTTGCCACGCACCGGTTTCTCCGCGGCCCCGGCCTGCGGGAGGCTCGCGAGAGTGACCAGTCCACCGACAAGTGCGCCGAGTCTTTTTCTGTTTAGAGTGTCAGGTTTCGGCGCGGATCGCGCGACTGCCATTTGAAGGGGCGTGGGGCGGTTCATTGGAGGAGTCATCACAACCAACGAAGGATCCGATTCAGCGCGGTCCCTGTCTCATCGACCGCCTGGAGCCGTGGCTTAATTTTATCTAGCAACTTTTTACTCGCTTCCGTTGCTGGGCCAGCTGCAGGTGCTGGCATGATGAGCGCTGCTGCGGCGAGGAAGGAAAAGGCAAAATCGTCGGGCTGCCGTGCCGCAGAGACGCCCATTGAGGACATCAAGGCGGCACGGCCGTCCGTGCGGTGAATGGGCTTTTCGGCCAAAGTTAGCGCGGCTGGGTGGCATGCTCTGGGAAGCCTTTGAATGGCGTGGGAGGTAATCCTCTATTTGCTGAAATGGGGATGCTTTTCATCGCCCATGGATTCGAGGTAGGCCAGCAGGTC
>CALQKQ020000299.1 GCA_943331195.2 Akkermansia muciniphila
CGATAGCCATATTTAATATAGTCGTATACTCACTGTAAAGCATCATACTTAAGTTACCCATTACCATACCCCTATTATAATAATTAGCACTGTACCATGACGTAGAATCCCCCCCTGCCCACAACCCTAATCCCCTTTCAAAGAAATAATCTCCATAAAGAACGTTTGTTTGCCCTCGGCTGTTCGACCCCCAAGTAATTGGTATATCGCGCATCAAAGCGCCGCTATGATTTTCACCCGCGGCGATACTCGTCACGCCGAAAAGCATCGCTGGGACAGTGGATTGGCCGGCGTCATTTTTTCCCCATGCGACCACAGTGCCATTGTTTTTCAGCGCGAGATTGTGATAGCCGCCGCAGGCGATCGCGGTGACGCCGTTGAGCCCGGCAGGGACAGTGGCCTGGCCGTAGGTGTTATCGCCCCAGGCGACCACGGTGCCGTCGCTGCGCAGAGCCAGGCTATGTTGGTGTCCAGCTGAAATGGCGATGATGTCGGTCAGGTTTCTGGGAATCGTGGTTTGACCCGAAGTATTCTCTCCCCAGCCTAGCACGACTGAAACACCTGCATACGCCCGGTCCGCGACATGCCATGCGGGAACCGCGCTCAAGCCGGCGCGGGCGGCGACGGCGTAGTCGACTTCACCAGCCGTGGCTGGGTCAAGATTCATCCGTTTCAAGACGAAGGGGGTGGCGTAATACTGAACCGTGCTGCCGGTTGCCAGGGAAAGTCCGGCTAGATTTCCATTGCTGGGGCTGCCCTTGAGCTCGCCGTTTTCCAGGGTCACGCCGTCATCCCCGGCGGCGTATTGCCAGAAGAGGGCATCGAGGACGGAGGCATCGCTGGGGGCGTCCTTGCTGATGGTGAGGGCGGGCTGGCCGGCTGCGGCGGGGATGGTGATCCAATCGATTGGCAGCAGCCCGCGGCTGTCGCGGGCGAGCACTTCGAACTTCAACTGGCCGAGTTCCACATTCCAGTCCGCCGCCACGTTCCAGGTGAGGGTGTGGTCGGTGTTGGTGGCGATGGCATCGCCGAGTTGGGCGGCGCTGCCTTCGACGAAGCCGGTGGGCTTGATGACCTTGGCGAAGGAGCGCACTCCGTCGATGAAGGCTAGGGCGCGGGTCTTGACGGTGGCGTCGTCGGGGTCGTTGACGCGGTAGACTACGTCCAAGAACGTGGTGCCGGGCCGCATCTGGGCGGACTGGATCAGGACGGTGGGGGCGGTATTGGCCGAAAGCACGGGGGGCAGCCACACCGAGGCGGCCAGGAGGAATTGGGCGGTTTTTTTCATGAGAGTTAGGGGAAAGCGGCGACGGGGCCGAATAAGGTTAGAGAGTCGCGAAAAGGGGGCGGGTGAAGGCCGCGGCCCGCCTGGTCAAAACCCGGGGCGCGGGTCGGCGGGGCGGGAGGTGCTGAGGATGACTTGCGCTAGGAGATTTTCGCAAGCTGGCCTGGTCCGGCATCGCCCGCGCCCGGGGGAAAATTCGGGTGGCCCGCGGCGACCGGAGGCCGCCGCCAGGAGGCGGGAGGGGGAGAAAAAAAATGGTACACTCTTATTATGCTCCCAGAGAGGCTCCGTGTGATACTTTGGGGGCAAGATTTTTCCGAAAAAGGCTAAAAAAGGGCAAAAAATCCGCCAAAAGCGCAAAATCGGCCCACATCGCCGCCGCCGCCCGCGGAATCGGCCCTGGCCGCCTAGCATGAACTGGAAGCCTCCCCACCTGCCCCAAACCCGCCCCCGCGCCGGCGCGCCGCGCCCGGGGCGGCACCCTTTTCGCAGGGCTGCGGCGGGCAAATTCCACCTGCCCCGAGCCGCGCCCCGCCAAGGCTCCTAACACCCCATAAAACCTAGCGCTACAAGGCCCCGCCGCGCACCAAAATCGCCCCCGCTTTCATGTCCAAGCAGCGCTCCTTCAGCGCGGTGCGGGTGCCCTTGGAAAGGTAGACCTTGATCCCCCCTATCTCAAAAATCTCGTGCGACTTCATTTGATTGACCGGCTGCCACAGCAGACTCACATAGGCCTGACCGACCCGGGCCCCGCTGGCAAAGCGCACGTAGTCCAACTGCGGGATCAAACCAAAATGCCCCGCCTCGGTCTCCTGGTGCCACTGCCCCAGATGCGCCCGAAAGGCTTCCGTGGTAATGACTCCGCAGCGCAGACGCTCCAACATGGTTCACCCTCCCTCGCCTCACCGCACGCGCAAGGGCGCGCCGCATCGCCCGCACCTCCCTCTTGCCGCCAGCCGCATCCTGCCCCAGATACACCGTCTTATGTCTAGCACTTGGGGTCACGCTTTTCGCATCACCACCTGGGGAGAATCCCACGGCGGCGGAGTCGGTGTCGTCATCGACGGCTGCCCCCCGCGCATTCCCCTCGAACCCGCCCACCTCCAAGCCGAACTCGACCGCCGCCGCCCCGGCCAAAGCGAAATCACCACCCCGCGAAAAGAAGCCGACACCGCCGAAATCCTCAGCGGCGTCTTTGAAGGCCTCACCACCGGCACCCCCATTTCCATCTTAGTCCGCAACCAAGATCAGCGCTCCGAGGCCTACACCGAAATGGCCGGCAAATACCGCCCCAGCCACGCCGACGACACCTACGACGCCAAATACGGCTTCCGCGACTGGCGCGGCGGGGGCCGCTCCAGCGCCCGCGAAACCATCGGCCGGGTCGCCGCCGCCGCCGTCGCCCAACAAGTCCTCAAATCCCTCTTCCCCCAGCTCGAAGTGATCGCCTGGGTCAAAAGCGTCTATCATTTGTCCGGAAACATCGACCCCGCCACCGTCACCCGCGCCCTCGTCGAAAGCAATATCGTGCGCACCGCCGACCCCGCCATGGTGGGCCCCATGACCGATCTCATCAAGCAAATGCGCAGCGACGGCAACAGCGTCGGGGGCATCGTCGAATGCGTCGTGCGCCACTGCCCCCCAGGCCTGGGCGAGCCGGTGTTTGACAAACTCGACGCCGACCTCGCCAAGGCCATGCTCAGCTTGCCGGCCACCAAAGCCTTCGAAATCGGCAGCGGCTTCGCCGGCACCCTCCTCACCGGCCTGGAACACAACGACCCCTTCCGCATCGATGACGGCCGCGTCCACACCACCAAAAATGACTCCGGCGGCGTCCAAGGCGGCCTCAGCAACGGCGAACCCATCCTCTTCCGCGTCGCCTTCAAACCCGTGGCCACCGTCATGCACCCCCAGGACACCGTGACCAGCACCCCCCATGAAAATACCACCCTCAAAGGCCGCGGCCGCCACGACCCCTGCGTCCTGCCCCGCGCCGTGCCCATGGTCGAAGCCATGACGTGGCTCGTCCTAGCGGATCACGTGCTGCGCCACCGCGGACAGCTCGGCTCTTGACTGCGCCATGTCCCTAGCCCTAACCTCAGAGCCCACCCTGCGCCTGATCGTGCTAGGCCTAGCAGGCGCCAGCCTGCTCTGGGGGGTGGCTCGCGGCATCGGCCGACTCTTCATGCTGGCCGTCTCCCTCGTCGTCGGGGCCGCCGCCGCCTGGGCCTTCTTCACCTTCGCCCCCCCGCCCCTCACCGCTTGGCTGCACGGCCTCCACGCCGAGGCCGTCCCCTGGGCCGCCGCCGCCTGCGGCCTCATCGCCTGCTGGTATTCCCGCCGCTTCCTCGCCGCCCTCTTCCGCGGCCCGCGCCTCGCTCCCCGCGGCCTCGGCCCCCGCGCCTGGGCCGGCCTCTTCAGCTTGGGCCCCGTCCTCCTCCTGCTCTGGGGCGCCGCCATGGCCCTGCGCTGGAGCGGCGGCGTGGCCCGCATGCACTGGGTCGATCAAGCCGCCCTAGCGCCCTCCGCCCCCGACCTCGCCGAGCTGCCCCTCCTCGCCCAGCTCCGCGAAGGCCTCTCCAGCGGCATCCTCGGCCCCATCCTCGACCGCGCCGACCCCCTCAACTCCCGCGAAACTTCCGCCCTCGGCGCCCTCCTCGCCCTGCGCCGCCACGACGCCGCCTGGCAAAACCTCCTCCGCCAACCCCGCCTCGCCCCCCTCCTCAAAACCGACGCCCTCCGCCCCCTCCTCCAAGACAACGACGTCCTCCGCGCCCTCAGCTTCTCCGAATACAGCAAGCTCCTCGCCCTCCCGGAACTCAGCGAAACCGCCAGCATTCCCGCCGTCCGCGACGCCCTCCGCGCCCTCCCCATCGAGGACGCCATCCGCGCCGCCCTCGCCGGCACCCCGGCCCTGCCCGCCGCCCCCCGCGCCGCCCTCGCCGAATGACTTTTCGCCCCGCAGGCGCGAAATTGTCCGGTTTTGCGGACCCAAAGCTGCTACCTTGGGAACTGTCACCATGCCCCGCAGCCCCCGCCCCTCCCCCCACAGCCCGGCCCTGGACTTCCACCAGCAGCCGCTCGACGAACGCATCCGTCTCTCCTACGCCACCCTCGATCGCCTGCGCCGCCCCAACGGCGGCTACATCGCCAGCCCTTACGCCGCCGACGACGGCTCCGGCGACGCCTACAATGTCTTCTGGATCCGCGACATCATGTTCGCCACCTACGCCAACGAATACCTCGGCTGCTTCGACAAAATGGTCGAAAGCTTCCGCCTCGTCCTCGACATCTTCAAACGCTACCACCTCCGCATCATCAAGGCCTCCATCGTGAAGCCCAACGTCCTCAACGAGCGCGGCCTCTTCATGCCCGCCCGCGTCCACCCCACCACCCTCGAAACCATCACCGACGACTGGGGCCATCACCAAATGGATGTCTTCGGACTCTTCATGTACAAAACCGGCGACCTCATCCGCAAAGGCTACGGCTTCCGCTTCACCACCGAGGACTTCACCCTCATCAGCCACATCCGCAATTACATCTTCAACATGGGCTTCGAAGACGACTTCGGCATGTGGGAAGAAGGCCCCGAACCCCACTCCAGCAGCTTCGGCGCCGTCCTCGGCGGCCTCACCATGTGGTTCGATCAAGGCTTCTACGACTACAAATACAAACAAAAAA
>CALQKQ020000300.1 GCA_943331195.2 Akkermansia muciniphila
ACAACGATGCCTTGAACCCCGACGGGACCCGCCGCTACAGCTCTGGCGTCACCAGCTCCTCCCTGGTCATCACCCAAGGCGTGCCCGGCGACGGCGGCCAGTATCAGTTGAAGATTACCAATGGGCTGGGCGCTTCTGAAACCACTCCGGTGGCGGTGAGCGTCCAGGGCGACGTGAGTGCCCCCACAGTGGCCTATGTGACGGCCTCTTCGACCTTCAACCGGGTCCGGGTTGGCTTCAGCAAGCCGATGACGCAGGAAGACTTGGCGGTCCTCGACAACTACACCTTCACGGGTGGCTTGGTGACCACGGGAGTGACCCTGACGAATACGCCGGCGACGGAAGCAAGCGTGATCGACATCGCGACCACGGGAATGGTGCCAGGAGGCAGCTACACCTTGAGCATTGCGGGAGTGCGGGATGCGCGGATCAACCAAAACTTGATCGGGGCGAACAACACCGCCTTTGCGCCGTTCGTGCTGACTCCTGGGATTCTCACCTGGGACTACTACCGCGGCATTGGCGGCAGCAGCATCTCCGACTTGTTGGGCAATGGGCAGTATCCTGAAGGTGTCTACACGACGCGCTTCTTGCAAAGCTTCAGCAGCTTCTCGGTGACCCTGGGCGGCAACCTCTCGACCAACCCGTCCTTTGGGCCGGTCTTGGGCGACAACTACGGGGCCCGCGTTTACGGCTGGGTCACCCCTACGGAAACGGCATCCTATCGTTTCTTCCTGCGCAGCGACGATGCCTCGGAACTCTGGATCAGCAGCAACAACAGCCCTGATCCGGCGAACATGACCCGCATCGCCTTTGAAACCGGCTGCTGCGATCCCTTCAAGGATGGCGATGAATCGTCCACCGCCTTTGAATTGGTGGCCGGACAGAGCTACTTCATTGAAGGCTTCTACAAAGAAGGCGGCGGCGGCGACCACATCGAAGTGGCCTGGCGCAAGGAAGGCGATGCCACCCTGCCCAAGGACTTGAAGCCCATTCCCGGGACCTTCCTGTCCACCTATGCTCCGGTACCGAGTTTCGACACCTGGGCATCCAATGCCTTCCCACCCGGGACCAGCCTGGCCGATACCCTGCCAACTGCAGATCCTGATGGCGATGGCATCACCAACCTGATGGAGTGCGCCCTGGGCAGTAACGCTGTCGGATTCAGCCCTCCACCTCCGGCTTCGACCGTCACCATCGGTGCCGATTCGTTCCTCGCGGTCGGCTGGACTCGTCCGGCTGGAATCCAAGGAATCACCACCGTCGGTCAGGTCTCCGTCAGCGCCACCGCTTGGAGCTCTGATCCGTCGGAAGTGATCACTACCATCACCAACCTTGGTAACGGTCAGGAATCGGTGTCCGCTCGCGATGCTAGGCCGATCACCCCTGGCAGCCTGCGCCTCCTCCGCATCAAGGTGATCCAAACCCCTTGAGCTGAGCCCAGTCAAAGCGCCTAGGCTTTGGAAAGTTAAGCAATCGCAAGAGACCGGGAGGCAACTCCCGGTCTCTTTGCGTTGGGACCGGCGCGCCTGAGGGGGCCTCGGGTGCGCTGCGGCGGGGCCGGGCGAGGACAATTACAGTTTGTCAAAGCAGGGGGGCGTCCCTATCATGGGGTGTCTTCTAGCGCGGGGGTTCTCCGGCGCCGATTTCCTTGATTCCCTATGAAAATCACCTTCCACGGCGCGGCCGGAACCACCACGGGATCGCAGCACCTGCTTGAGGTCAATGGCCAGCGCATCTTGCTCGACTGCGGCCTTTATCAGGGGCACCGCGAGGAGGCCTATGACCGCAACAAGCATTTCCCCTTCGATCCGGCTAGTCTGAGCGCGGTGGTGCTTTCCCACGCCCACATTGACCACTCGGGGAATCTTCCTAACTTGACCCGCCAGGGCTATCGGGGAAACATTTACAGCACGCCGGCGACGCGGGATCTCTGCCAGATCATGTTGGCGGACTCGGCGAAGATCCAGACGGCGGACGTGGCCTACGCCAATAAGAAGCGGGCGCGGCGGGGGGAGCCGCCCTATTCTCCGCTCTACAGCCCGATTGATGCGGAGAAGTGCCTGCGGCAGTTTGTGACCTTTGACTACCACCGGCCCATGGTGATTGGCGGGGGGGTGGAACTGACCTTTATCGACGCCGGGCACATCCTCGGTTCGGCGCAGGTGGTGTTAGAATTGCAGGACCACGAGACGGGGGAGAAGCGGCGGCTGCTTTTCTCGGGCGACGTGGGCCGCGGCCAAAATGATCTTTTGCGCGATCCGGAAGACGCTAAGGATATTGATACCGTCATCATGGAGAGCACCTATGGGGGGCGGCAGCACGAGATGGACACGGATTCTCGGGAGCGCCTCAGCGAGATTTTGTCGGCGGCCTTGAAAAACCGGGGCAAGGTGCTGATTCCGTCGTTTGCGGTGGAGCGCACCCAGCAGATTCTCTATGTCATTCACGAGTTGATTGCGACGAACTGCATTGCTAACGTCCCCGTCTATGTGGATAGTCCGCTGGCGGTGTCGGCGACGGAAATCTTCCGGCTGCACCCCGAGGGCTTCAACGAGACGGTCTACCGCTTTCTCTTCGAACAGCGCGATCCTTTTGGCTTTGAGGGCTTGGAGCTGATCCGCTCCCCGCAGGAGAGCAAGGACCTCAACGGCATGGAAGGTCCGTTTATCATCATTTCGGCCTCGGGAATGTGTGAAGGGGGGCGCATCGTCCACCACCTTAAGAATAATCTCCCGGATCCGCGCACCACGGTGCTTTTCGTGGGTTACTGCGCGGAGCATACCCTGGGTTGGAAATTGCGCGAGGGGCACCAGGAGGTCACGATTTTTGGCGATCCAGTCTCGGTGCGGGCGCGCATTGAGATTTTGGACAGCTACTCGGGGCACGCGGATCACGGGGGCTTGCTGGAGTGGTTTCACCGCATTGGAGGCCCCAAGCGGGAGGTCTATTTGGTGCATGGCGAACCGGAGCGGTCCGAGGCTTTGCGGGAGGCGCTCCAGGCGGAGTATCCCGCGAGCAACTTTGCCATCGCGGCGCTTGGTCAATCCGTTGGCTAAGCTCGAAGCGAGGCGCGATCCGCCGGGGGTCGGGGGGAAAGGCCTGATTTTTTCATTGATTTGAAAAGGGTGGGGCCCCCACAGTGGGGCGGCGCTGGCTTTGTTGGTGCCTCCTCTGATTCCCTCGACCCATGAAACGTTTTTCTGTCATCTCGCTACTTCATTTTGGACTCTGGGTTGGCGGCGGCGCCAAGGCCCTGGCGGGGGTGGACTCGGTGGTGACCTTCAATGAAGTGCAGTATCATCCCACCTTGGGGCAGGGGGCGGGGGAATGGATTGAGCTGAAGAATCAGAACTCCACCGATGTGGATTTGTCAGGCTGGCGCTTGGATGGGGGGGTGGATTATGTGTTTCCGGCGGGCAGCGTGATTGGGGGCGGGCAATACCTGGTGGTGGCGGCCAATCCGGCGGCGCTGATGGCGGAGGCGCGGATCAGCGGGGTGCTGGGGCCTTTTTCTAACAGTTTAGCTAATGGGGGGGAATCGGTCACGTTGAAGAACAACAATGGGCGGCGCATGGATGAGATCGCCTACGGGGACCAGCAACCTTGGCCGGTGGCGGCGGATGGGTCGGGGGCGAGCCTAGCAAAGCTGGATGAGATGCACGACAGCGTTAGCCCGGAGAACTGGCGGGCCAGCGTGCCAGTGGGAGGGACCCCGGGGACTTACAATTTCATCGAGCAATTGAGTGGTCCGGCGGTGGCGCTGGTGGGGGCTCCGGGTGTGGTGAAGCGCTACTATCGCTTTGAGGGGGACCTCTTGGATGGATCGGGGAGCAATGTGACGGCAACCAAAGTGGGCTCGCCGGTATTTGCGGCGCAATATCCGCCACTGGTGGGGAGCGGACAGTCGATGGACTTCAATGGAACCAGCCAATATGTCAACGTCACGGACACGGCGCAGTCCACGGCATACACCATTGCGGCGTGGGTGAAGCCGGATGTGATCCGAGCGCAGTCGATCGTGCTGCGCAGCGATGCGGGTGGGGCGGCGGCGTCCTTTTCCCACCAAATCCGGATGACAGCGGGGGGGTATTTTGAGCATTTCACCAATGCGGGAGGGCCCAAAGCGGTTGTAGGCACCACCAAGGCGGTGGCGGGATTGTGGTATCACGTCGCCATCGTGGCGCGCAACAATGGGCAGATGCGACTTTATGTTAACGGCACCGAGGAGGGGGCCGCGAAGGGGATTGGTTCGCTGGTGGCTACGGGAACGCGCTGGATGATTGGTTCCAGTTCTGGGGGGGGCATGGCCTATTTTGATGGATTGATCGATGAAGTTGGGATTTGGCAGGGCCCGATGGATGCCACGCAGGTGGGGCACATTGCGACGAGATTTCGTTTGCCTACGGAGGCGGCCCTGGTGAACCAGGCGCTGGGGCGCAAGGTGGTGGCGGGGAGCGGGGCCTATCCGAATTTGGCCTACAATGGAGGGGCGGTGCCGAATGATTATGCCGCGCTGCGGGTGACGGACGGGTCGGCTAGCGATGTCGATGGGTCCAGTTATTGGTTGGGGCGGGAGGGGGTGAGCCCGGAACATTTTATTTTGGATTTGGGCGGGCCGGTGGCGATTTCGCAGATTTTGCTCCGCAACACGCACCGCGGCGCGGCCAATAATGGGGGCACGGGTCAATTTCGCGTGACGGGGTCGGCGGCCTTGGATGCTTCCAATCAGTTGGTAGCGCCGACGGCGCTGGTGGAGGGGACCTTGACGACGCGCACGGTGCCGGTTTCGGAGCCGCCCACGGCTCCAGTGCCGGCTGATGCCTTCGGGGCGGCCAATGGGCTGAAGGAGGCTACGGTGCGGTATGTGAAGTTTGAAGCGCTCACTTCGGCGTATGGGAGCCAAGTGGGGTTGAATGAAATTGAGGTGTTTGGCACGCGGGAATCGGGTGGATTTAGCGGT
>CALQKQ020000301.1 GCA_943331195.2 Akkermansia muciniphila
GATTCCCAGGCGGCTGGGGTGAGGGCGAGGACTTCGCTGAATCCTGGTTTGGCGATGAGCAGGACGAAGCAGATGACTTGGAAGCTGGCGATGACGCGGAGGAGTCCGGGGATGGCCCAGGGTTCGAGGGCGCGGAGGAGGCGGTGGAGGCGGGAGGACATGAGGAGCGGTGGGGAAGGCGCGGGAAAAGGGTCAGGGGCGGTCACCAGAAGCCCCACTGTTTGGTTTCCATGACATACCAGCCAAGGAGGAGATTGGAGGTGGCGTGGGTGAGGATGCAGGCGCTGAGGCTTTTGGTGCGGACGAGGACGGCGCTGACGAGGAGGGCCCAGCCGATCGCGCCTAACCAGTCGACGGGTTGGTGAGCGAGGGCGAAGAGGGGGACGGTGGCGAAGAGGGCGCGGGCGCTCCACTGGCCGAGGGGGGCGAGCCAGAAGTCGCGGTAGGGCTCGGCGATGCTGCGCCAGAGGAAGCTGCGCCAGAAGAGTTCTTCGAGGATGGGGACGGCGAGGCCCATGCGGAGGAAGCGGAGGGCGATGACGGCGGCGAAGACGAAGGGTTGGTCCTGCCAAAGGGTGGGGTCGAAGCCGTCGCTGCCGCGCGGGGCGAGGCCGAGCCATTTCCACTGCCACCAGGAGGGGGCGCCCCAAGAGGAGACGTTCCAGCGATCGTAAAGGACGGAGGGGGCGATCCACCAAGCGATGCCGAGGGTGCCTGCGGCGATGGCGAGGGCGGCGGTGGAGGCCTTGAGGCGGTGAATGGGGTAGGCGGGCCACCACCAAGCGATCAGGGCGAGGCAGCTGAGGGTTTGGATTGGGTAGAGCCAGTGTTCGGGCTGGGTGAGATACCAGGGGGAGCCGGGGGGGTATTGGTCAGAATCTTTGAAAAAGCCTTTGAGGGCGAGGAAGGCCATGAAGACCAGGAAGGGCACCACATGGGTGATGGTGGGCGGGGGGAGGGTACGCGAGGTGGGCGGGGCGGTCATGGGGGCGCGAGGAGGCAGCCAGGCCTGGGCCCGGGGGGAGGGTTAGCGGCGGTGGCGCTGGGCGAAATCGGCGATGCGGTCGAGGGCGATGGCGAGTTGGGTTTCGTCGGTGGCGTAGCAGGCGCGGACGAAGCCTTCGCCGGCTTTGCCGAAGGCGGTGCCGGGGACGACGGCGACTTTTTCTTCTTCGAGGAGGCGGGTGGCGAACTCGCGGCTAGTCATGCCGGTGCTGCGGATGTCGGGGAAGGCGTAGAAGGCACCGCCGGGCTGGAAGGTGGGGAGGCCGGCGGCGTTGAGTTTGTGGACGACGAGATTGCGGCGGCGCCAGTAGGCTTTGCGCATTTCTTCCATGGGGGCGGCACCGTGTTCGAGGGCTTCGACGGCGGCGACTTGGGCGGTGATGGGGGCGCAGAGCATGGAGTACTGATGGATTTTCATCATGGCCTCGGTGAGTTCGGGGGGGGCGCAGGCGTAGCCGAGGCGGAAGCCGGTCATGGCGAAGGCCTTGCTGAAGCCGTGCATGAGGATGGTGCGCTCCTTCATGCCGGGGAGGGCGGCGATGCTCGGGTGGTCGCGCTCGTCGTAGAGGAGTTCGCTATAGATTTCGTCGGTGATGACGATGAGGTCGTGTTTGATGGCGAGGTCGGCGATGCCTTGCAATTCCACGGGGTCCATGACGGCGCCGGTGGGATTGGTGGGGAAGTTGAGCATGATCACCTTGGTTTTGGGGGTGATGCAGGCTTCGACGGCGGCGGCGCGGAGGGCGAAGTTGTCTTCGGCGCGGGTTTCGACGACGACGGGGACGCCGTAGGCCATGTAGATGGTCGGGCTGTAGCTGACGTAGCAGGGCTCGTGGTAGATGACTTCTTCGCCGGGGTTGAGGAGGGCGCGGAAGGCGAGGTCGAGGGCTTCGGAGACGCCGACGGTGACGATGACTTCTTTGGTAGGGTCGTAGGTGACGTGGAATTTTTGGGCGACGTATTTGCTGATGCTTTTGCGCAGGTCGAGGAGGCCGAGGTTGCTGGTGTAGGAGGTTTGGCCTTTTTCGAGGGAGTAGATGGCGGCCTCGCGGATGTGCCAGGGGGTGGCGAAATCGGGTTCGCCGACGCCGAGGGAGATGACGTCGCCGGCGTTGAGGACGAGTTCAAAGAATTCGCGAATCCCGGAACGGGGGATCGCTTGGATGCGGTCAGAAATTTTGCTTTTCACGCGGAGGGACGAGGGGTCGGGGGAAAAGGTGGGGGGCATCATGGGGTGATGGGGAGGCGGGCCCCATCGGGGGTGGGCGCGGAGAGGAAGCCGTTTTGCTTGTAAATTTTGAGTTGGAAGTGGGTCACGGTGCTGAGGACGCCGCCGAGGGTGCTGAGTTTTTCGGTGACGAAGCGGGCGACCTCTTGGAGGCTGTCGGCTTGGACGACGACGGCGAGGTCGTAGCCGCCGCTCATGAGCCAGCAGGTGGCGACTTGGTCGAATTTGGCGACGCGTTCGGCGAGGCGGTCGAAGCCGCCGCCGCGCTCGGGGGTGAGGCGGACTTCGATGAGGGCGGTGACGCCGCCTTGGGGGATTTTTTCGGGATCGACGACGGCTTGATAGCCGAGGATGGTGCCGTCGGCTTCCCAGGCGGCGATTTTGGCCTGGACGGCGGCGGGGCTGAGGTTGAGGCGGGTGGCGAGGGCTTCCGCGTTGAGGCGGGAGTCCTTGGTGAGGAGTTCGAGCAGGGCGTCCATGGCAGAGGAGGGAGGGGTCAGCGGGAGGGGTGCTTAAACGCAAATGGGGCGTCGCACAATGGGCGGAGGGGGGCAAATCGTGCGGGGTGAAGCGAAGCGAAAGCCGCGTTAGGGTTTGGCTAGGGGGGCGCGGCGCAACTGGACGCGTTCGATGCGATTGAAGCCGATGGGGCCGGGTTCGCCGTGGTCGCGGGGGGCGGCGTCGCTGGGCATTTTGCCGACGCGGAGGAGGGCGGGTGGGCCGGGAAAGTCTTGGCGGGGGAAGCGGGCGATTTCCTCGGTGAGGTCGCCCATGGCGGGGCCTCCGGCGAGGACGCGGAGGGAGTTTTCGTCCCAGGCGAGGGTGAGTTCGACGGGAGCGCGGGCGGTGATGGCGGAGGGGAAGTCTTCTTGGCCGTTGGCGGCGACGGCGAGGCGGCCGTCTTGGCGGACGCTGGCGCGGAGGGTTTTGCCGTTGGGCCAGACGAGAGCGAGGCCGGGGCCCCATTGCTGGGCGCGGTCGCTGCCGTCTTGCCAAAGGCGGGCGCTGGCGGAAGCGGCGTCGCTGAGGAGGGGGCGCTCGAGGAAGGCGTGGAGGTTGGCGGGGACTTGGAGGACGTAGCCGGCGTCGAGGCGGGTGCCGCTGGCGGCGCTGGCGGAGGCGAGGGATTTCCAGAGAGGGTCGAGGGCTGGGCCGGTGAAGGCGTCTTCGAAGAGGAGTTCTCCGAGGGCGGAGGGCGCGGTCGGGGACTCGAGGGGGTGGTCTTTTTCGTCGAGGATGAAGACGGCACCGGCATGGCCGCGGAGCTTGAGGGGGGCGGCGGGATCGAGCAGGGCGGGGCGCTGTTTGAGTTCGGGGATGGGGACGGCGAACAGGCGGGCCTTGGCGGGGTCGAGGCCGAGGGCTTTCCAGTCGATCGCAAGCGATGTCGCTAGAGGTGAGTCCTTAAAGTTGGCGAGAGCGATGAGCGTGGCGCCGTCCTTTTTCCAGACGCTGGCTTTGACCTCGGGGGATTGGCTTTGGACGGGGCAGTCGGTGCCAGCCCACCAGCCGATGAAGGTGCTATCGGCGACGGCGAAATCGTCCCAGACGCGCCAGAGGGGGCGGGGGTCGCCTTGCCAGCCGAGGCGGCCGGTCATGCCGTGGACGAGGCCGAACCAGGGATTGCCGCCGCCTTCTAACATTTCTCCCATGAGGCCGAAGGGGATGCCGCTGAGTTCGACGAGGAAGTGTTCTGGGGGAGGGCCGGAGTAGTGGTGGCCTTCGCCGAACCAGAGGCGGTCGACGAAGGGCATGGAGTCCATGAAGATATTGGGGCAGTGGGCCCAGGCGCCGCCTTCGTGGAATTCGTTCCAGGAGTGGAGGTCGATGAGGCCGCCTTGGGGGCGGGTGCGGTCGAGGACCTTGCGAGCGCGGAGCATGATGCTGCGGTCGTAGGCGATGTCGTCGAGGTAGATGCCGTCGCAGGCGGCGTTTTCGCAGAGCCAGCGGAGGCCTTCGATGTAGTAATTGTGGAGGCGGCTCATGGGCTGGGTGAGGAAGCTGACGTCTTGGACGCTGGGCTCGTACCAAGCTTGCCAGTAGTTGCCGCCGAGGTGTTCTTCGCCCCAGGGGTGGCCGCCGCCTTGTCCGGGCATGAGGATTTCGTCGCCGAGGCTGCGGAAGGCGAAGATTTCGGGGCACCAGTTGGAGAGTTCGCGGACGGTGTAGTAGTATTTGGCGCGCATGCCTTTTTGGTGGGCGGCGCTGCTGAAGTCGCGGAGTTTTTGGGCGGTGAGGAAGGGGTAGTTGATGTAGGGATTGAGGGCGTTGCCCTGGTGGATATTGACCACGTTAGCGCCGGCGGCTTTGGCGCCGCTGAGGTATTTGTTATAATCTTCGGGCACGCTATTGGTGTGGTAATAGCGGTCGGACCACTGCGCGGCGGTGTGGAGGGGGTGGAAGGGAGTGATGAGGAGGTCGCAGCCGAAGTGGAGGGCGGAGCCGGGTGGGAGGAGGCGTTTTCCGCTGAAGCAGGTGAGGGTATTTTGGGCGTAGCGCATGCCGCCGAGGCCGTGGGCGCTCCAGGAGGGAGGGTCGTTGAGGGGGCGGCGGGCGTAGTGGATGTTGACGCCGGGGCGGACGTAGTTGTCGGCTTTGAGTTGGACGCGGAGGCCGCCGTGGGCGGCACCGAGCCAGACGCTGTCTTGGTGGCGGTGGGCGGTGTCCCAATGCCATTCCCAAGGCGCGGCGGGGGCGGTGCCGGTTTCGTGGTTGAGGCCGAGGA
>CALQKQ020000302.1 GCA_943331195.2 Akkermansia muciniphila
AGGGGGGAGCGGATTTGAGATTGGAAAACGGGCAGGCTGGGCTTTGGTGAGACTATGAATGATCTTGAAGGGGTGAGCAAGGCCTTGGGGCTGGAGGTTTACCGGCGGCATGTTTTTCTGTGTGTGGAGGCAGCGGAGGCGAAGTGTTGTGCGCGGGAGGAGGGGCAGCGTGCTTGGGAGTTTCTCAAGGCGCGGCTGAAGGAGTTGGGTTTGGCGGGGCCGCAGCCGCAGGTGTACCGGAGCAAGGCGGGATGCCTGCGGGTGTGCATGGACGGGCCGGTGGCGGTGGTGTATCCGGAGGGGGTGTGGTATCGGGGCTGCACTCCGGAAGTGTTGGAGAGGATCATCCAGGAGCACCTTATCGGGGGGCTGCCGGTGGCGGAGTACGTTTTTGCGGTGAATCCGGGCGGCGCTTAGGAGGGCGCGGGGCGGATTGGTGTGATCAGACCGATCAAACTCATCAGACTGTTTGGTCTGATCTGGACGTCTTCTCCCGGAGGGGGAGATTCTCAAGAGTACCGGCGATAGGACTCGAACCTACACGCCTTTAAAGGGCAACGGATTTTGAGTCCGCCGCGTCTACCATTCCGCCACACCGGCATATCTTGAACGACGCCTTAGGAAACACGGGATGAGGGGGAAGGCAAGGGGCAAGATGCATTTAGCGTCGGCCGACGCCGACGGCGCGGCGGAGGCCGCCGCCGATGAGGCTGGTGATGTCGAGGAGGGAGGCGGGGAGGCTCCAGGCGCTGGGGACGGCGAGGTAGCGGGGTTCCCATTCGGGGCGGAATTTTTGTTTAAAGGCGCGGAGGCCTTGGAAGTTGTAGAGTCGGCCGCCTTTATGGAAGAGGCGAGCGGCCCACTGGTGCCAGAGGGGGGCGAGGGGGTGGGTGGAGAGGCCGGAAAGGGGGGCCATGCCGAGGTTGAAGAAGGCGTAGCCTTGGGCTTGGCCCCAGAGGATCATTTCGATGAAGAGGCTTTCCATGATGCCGCTGGGGGCGGTGGGGAGGTGGCGCATGAGGTCGACGGAGAGTTCGCGGTGGTCGGCGGTGGTCCAGATATTGGAGAAGGCGAGGGGGGTGCCGTCGGGGGCGAGGACGACGGCGCAGGAGAAGCGCTGGAGGTAGTTTTCTTCGAAGCAGCCCATGGAGAAGCGTTTTTCGCCGGCGCGGTGAGCGAGGAGCCAGGCGTCGGAGATGGCGCGGAGGGTGGGGAGGTGGGCGGCGACGGTGGGGGGGTCCCAGACGGCGAAGGTGAAGCCGCCGCGCTGGAAGCGGCTGCGGCTTTGGCGGAGTTTGCGGGCTTCGGTGCCTTCTAGGGTGAAGGTGTGGAGGGGGACGCGGGCTTCTTCGCCCACTTTGAAGAGGCGGAAGCCCATGTCGACGAAGCGGGGCATTTCTTCGGCGGAGATTTGGTAGAAGACGGGTCGCATGCCTTCGTCTTGGGCTTGTTCGACGAAGCGCCAGAGGAGGTCGTCGGCGGCGGTGGAGTCGCCGAGGGGGTCGCCCATGACGACGCGGCTGCGCCCTTGGTCGGCGAACATGAGGCCGCAGCGGTGGTCGGGGGCGAGGAGGATTTGTTTATCGCTGAGCCAGGCGAGGGCGGCGCCGGCTTGGCTGCTGGAGGCGACGAGGGCGGCGAGGGTTTCGGGGGAGGGGCCTGGGGGGGCGGTGCGGGGGCGGCGGGGGCGGAGGGCTTGGGCGAGGGCGACGATGGCGAAGAGGCAGGCGGCGCCGGCGAGGGCGCGGAGGAAGCGGGGGGCGTCGCCTTCGTAGGAGAATTCCCACCACATTTCTTTTTGGTAGGGGAGGTGGCGGGCGGTGAAGAAGCCGATCCAGGTGGCGACGGAGGCTAGGGCGAGGAGGACGAGCCACCATTCGAGGGTGAAGCGGTGGGTCCAGAGGGCGGCTTGGCGGTAAAACTGGCGGCGGAAGGGGAGGAGGCAGGCGAGGAGGAGGCCGAGGGAGAGGGCTTCTTCCCAGTCGAGGCCTTTGGTGATGGAGAAGATCATGCCGCCGGCGGTGGCGGCGACGGTGAGCCACCAGGCGGCTTCGATGCGGCGCTGGAGGCCGCGGGCGAGGACGATGAGGAGGGCGCCGGCGAGGCTGGAGAGGAAGTGGGAGGCTTCGAGGAAGGGGAGGGGGAGGACGTTGGTGAGGAAGCTGCGCCGGGCGGGTTCCATGGGGGTATTGGCGGAGAGGAGGAGCATGAAGCCGCCGCCGAGGGCGAGGAGGGCGGCGAGGCGCGGAGCCAGGGCGGTCCAGCCGCGGCGGGCCAGGGCGAAGCCGGAGCGGAGCACATCTTGTTTTTGGTGGAGCTCGCGGAATCCTAACATCAAGATAGCAAGGAGGAAGGGGAGGAGGTAGAAGATGAGGCGGTAGGTGACGAGGGCACCGGCGAGGACGGGGGTAGCGACGGAGGAGGCGAGGGTTTTGGTGACGGTGAGTTCGAGGATGCCGATGCCGCCGGGGACGTGGGTGAAGGCGCTGATGGTTTGGGCGATGGCGACGACGGCGACGAAGGCGCCGAGGGAGAGGGGCAGGGTTTCGGGGAAGAGGGCCCACATGGCCAAGCCGGCGAAGAGCCAGTCGAGAGCGGAGACGGCGAGGGTGAGGAGGGCGAGTTGGGGTTTGGGCCAGGTGGGGCCTGGGGCGTGGCGGCGTTTGAGGCGGTGGCCGAGGGCGGTGGCGAGGCCGAGGAGGAGGAGGAGGGCACCGAGTGCGCGGGACGCGGTTGGGGGGAGCCAGTCGAGGGGGGGAGGGGTGAGGAGGAGGAGGCCGCCGCAGAGGAGGACTTGCCCGGACCAGCCGGCGAGGAGGTTGAAGAGGGTGGCTTGGGCGACTTCGGCGGCGCGGGTGCCGGAGGCGGTGGCGAAGCGCATGCGGATGGAGCCTCCGCCCATGACGCTGCCGCCGGCGTTCATGCTAAAGGCGGCGATGATGAAGCCTTCGGAGAGGTCGCGCCAAGGTTTGGCGGGGGGGTGGCCTAGCCAGCGCTGGGCGAGGACGGAGAGTTGGGCATTGCAGAGGTAGCTGAGGAGGGTGAAGGCGAGGGCGAGGGCGAGGTGGCGGGCGCCGATGCGGGAGAGGGCGGCGTCGAGGTCTTGGAAGTGGAAGCCGGACCATTCGTGGTGGAGGGCGTGGAGGGCCCAGGCGCAGACGGCGAGCCAAAGGAAACCGCCGACGCGGGCGATCCAGTTGCGATCCCTGGGGCCAGGTTCTGGCGGTGCCTTCAAGGGATTGGTTGCAAGGTCCATGCGATGGCTTCGTCGAGCCTCCCCTGAAACTCCGGGCCGGCTCCGCCCATATCATGAAGTTTGAGAGGGAGGCCGAATACCTTGTAGGGGGTGGTGAGGGCTTGGAGCCAGGAGGTGTCGTCCATGGGGTCGAGGCCGGCTTCGAATTGAGCGATGCGCAAGCCGGAAAGGCCTGGGGCCATTTCGGCGAGGCTGAAGGTGCCTGGTCCGGTGGGGGTTTGGCCGAGGAGGTCGCTGGTGGTGAGGCCGTAGCGGCCGCGGGGGCCTGGGGCGACGAGGAGGAGGCCGCGGAGGGCCGGGGGGCGGCTGGAGGCGGCGGCGGCGATGGATTGTTCGGCGCCGGTGGACCAGCCGCCATACCAAACGGGAGTTTCGTCTGGGGAATCGGATTCGTCGCGGACGGCGGCGACGGCGGCGGTGAAGCCTGCGGCCAACTCGGCTTGGGTGTAGGCGCGGGAGTCGGCGTATTTGCGACAATCCCATCCGCCGACGGCAAAGCCTGCGGCTTCGAGGTGTTTGGCGGTATTTTCTTCCCAATAGGACCAGCCTCCGTCGCCGGTGCCGAGGATGACGATGCCGCGGGGGACGTCGGGGCCGCAGTAGTAGGGGAGGTTGAGGGGGCCGTTGGGCAGTTCGAGGGGGAGGAGGATGCCGCCGGTGGGGGAGCGGCGGGGCAGCACGAGGTGGAGGACGAACCAGGTTCCCAAAGCGAGGGCGGTGCCGCCTAGACCATAGGCGATCCAGCGGCGGCGGCGGCGCAGCAAGGGGAGGACAGGGGCTTGGTTCATGGCAGCAGGGAGCGCGGCTCCTTTAGCCTGGGGGGCTCGCAGGGGGAGCGCGGATGCTGGGGTTAATACCAGGCGGCGAGGCCGTTTTTCCAGATGGACTTCAGTTGGGCGAGGTCTTCGTTGAGGAGGGGGGTTCCCTGGTGGGCGATGACGAGGCGGCGGTGGGCTGGGGTGGTGGCGCCGAGGACTTGGAAGGGGAGGTTGGCGAAGAGGTGCTGCAGGCTGGCGAGGTCGGAGGGGGAGACTTCGAGGACGAAGCGGGCGGGGCTTTCGCTGAAGAGTTGGAGCATGGGGTCGAGGGGGTCGGCGAGGTTGAGTTCCAAGCCGGCTTTGAGGGAGAAGGCCATTTCGGCGAGGGTGACGGCGAGGCCGCCTTCGGAGACGTCGTGGGCGCTGAGGATGAGGCCTTGTTTGATGGCTTCGTGGGCGGCGCGGTAGAGGAGCATGGCGGCGGCGGGCTGGCCGCGGGGGACGCGGAGGTTTTTGAGGCCTTCTTGGCGGGCGAAGACGCTGCCGCCGAGGTCGCTGGAGGGGGAGCCGATGAGGCAAAGGAGGCTGTCGTCGGAGCGGAGGCTGGCGCCGGTGACGTGGGCGGCGTCCTCGACGATGCCGAAGCCGCTGATGAGGGCGGTGACGGGGATGCTGACGGGGCCGTCTTCGGTTTGGAAGAAATTATAGAACGAGTCTTTGCCGGAGACGAAGGGGGTGCCGTAGGCGAGGGCGGCTTCGGCGAGGGCGCGGGCGCTTTCCACGAGGCCGCCGAGTTCGGTGGGGTCGTGGGGGTTGCCCATGCAGTAGTTGTCGAGGACGGCGATTTTGTCGGGGTTGGCGCCGCAGAGGACGAGGGAGCGGACGCATTCGTCCATGCAGGCCAGGCCCATGGCGTAGGGGTCGGTTTTGCCCCATTC
>CALQKQ020000303.1 GCA_943331195.2 Akkermansia muciniphila
AGCATGCGGCTGTAATCCTGCTTGAGGCGACGCGCCATCTCCGTGTTCGGCCCGTGGCCAGGCTTGACCGCGATGACGTGCCCCATGATGCGCTTCCCGCAGAGCATGAGGTCGCCGATGATGTCGAGGATCTTGTGGCGCACGAACTCATCCTTGAAACGGAGCGGCTCCTTGCTCATGACGCTTTCGTCGCGGATCACGATGGCGTTTTCCAGGCTACCTCCCTTGATCAGGCCCTTGTCGAGCAAACCCTTGACGTCTTCGTAGAACACAAAGGTGCGCGCTGGGGCGATTTCCTTTTCGTAGATTTCCGGAGTGATTTCAGTGCTGAAATATTGGGTGAGGCGGCCTTCCGGGCCCACCTGGGTGCAGGAAATGCGGAACTTCTTGTCGGGCACCACAATGAGGAGACTGCCGCTTTTGGTTTCGATGGAAATCGGCTCGCGCACCTCGTAGACCCCGCGAGGGGCGTCCTGGGCCACGATGCCGGCCTTTTTAATGCACTCCACGTAGGCGCGGGCAGATCCGTCGCCGATGGGCGGCTCGTTGGCATCCATCTCGATGAGGGCGTTGTCCACCCCCATGCCGGCCAGGGCGCTGATGACGTGCTCCACGGTGTGGACCTTGACGCTACCTTCAGCTAGGGTAGTGGCTCGCTCCACCATCTGCACCTTGTCCACGCTGGCCGCAATGAAGGGCTGGTCTTCGAGATCGATGCGGCGAAACTTGATGCCGTGGCCCACCGGAGCTGGAATCATCGTGAGAGTGACGGCTTCCCCAGTGTGGAGGGAGGTGCCAGTGAGCGTAGCGGGCTTGCCCAGCGTGTGCTGATATTCCATGATAAAGTGACGAAAGCGGGATCGGGGTAAGCCTGCAGACTAGGCAGGAGGCCCGGGGGGTCAAGCCGCGATTGCCCTTCCCTGGCCCGTCCCCGCCGCGCGGGTTTGGCCGACCCGTCTCCCCGCCGGGGACCCCGCAGGAGCCCGCCGCGCGGCGGTGCGAATGGACGCTCGATCTAGGCGAGACCGCCGCAGGTTAGCGGCTAACCTGCAGCGGCCCGAACACCCCCTAACTCAGCCTAACCTCACTTAGCCCCGAAGGCGTAGAGGTGGCTCATGGTCATGATGTAGAGCGTATCGTTGGCGTAAATGGGGGTCGCATAGAGCGGTCCGGGGAAATCGATGGTGGCGATTTCCTTCATGGTCTTGCCGGCTTGGAGGATGTGGAGCTCGCCCTCTTCGTTGCCGATGTAGATCTTGCCGTCAATCACCATGGTGCTGCCCCAGACGTGGCCCTTGGTGTCGTAAACCCAGATCTTCTCGCCGGTGTTGGCATCGAGGCAGTGGACCAAGCCGGAGTAGTCGGCCACGTAGACGAGGTCGTCCACGATGGAAGGCGTAGAGACGGAGCGGTTGATTCCCTTGTAGGTCCAGAGGGGTTTGCCCGTGGCGTCCAGGCAGGTCATCATGCCGGTGCCTTCGCCGTGTTCGGGGTCTTGGCCGATGTGGGTGTAGATGCGGTCCTTGTAGACCACGGGGGTTGCGATGATTTCGCTCGGGCCGTCGTAGTCGGAGTATTTCTTTTTGGCCTCGGGCGTCCCCCGGTATTCCTTGGGATTGGCGTCGTAGCGCCACAGTTCGTTGATGATGTTGAGGTCTTCGTCCTTCTTGAAGCTGAGGTCGAATCCGTAGGCGAAGCCGTCGCCGCCGCCGAAGATGACCTGCTGCTTGCCGCCCACCGTGGCCAGAGCCGGGCTGGACCAGGAGCAGTGCAGGCAGCGCTTGCTGACTCCCGAGCCCTCCTCGCCGAGCAGTTTGCCAGTCTTCTTGTCCAGGCAGATCAAGCTAGGGGCCTCGGGCGCAGGGATGTTGGTGTGGGTCCAATCGACCCCGTTCGAGGTCGTCGCATAGATGCGGTCTTCCAGGACGAGAACGTTGCTCGAAGTTGTATTGTGAGGGAAAACCCCGCACTCCTCGCGCATGTCAAAAGTCCAAATAATGTCGGCGTCGGTGTCGCCCACCGCGTCGATCTTATTTTCTGGCGAAGAAAAATACTTCGCTTCGTCGGTGAAGGGGCCGTCATTGCCATTCTTGAGGCCTTCGGTGTCGAGGCAAACCACTTCGCAGCGATTGGTCGTCAGGTAAATGCGTTTCCCTTCCACGGCGGCACCGGAGCAGAGGCCGAGGTATTCCCAATCCGAGACCTTGCCCGTGCCGATCTTGGGCGAGGCGAACTGCCAAATCATCTGGCCAGTCTTCTCGTCCAAGCAGAGCAAAATACTGCGGTCTCCCACATATTTGGTGTCGAAGGGATTTTCGTTATTGGTGCCGAGGAAGACCTTGCCATTGGCGATGGATGGGGTCCCGTAGGCCTGCGAGCCAAGGCGGGTGACCCACTTGAGGCCTTTGGTGGTGGTTAAATCGACGTCGTCCTTGCCTTTGATTTTCTTGCCGGGGCTGATCTCGAGCGGAGGGTTCTTGCCGGGCGAAACCATGTTGCGGCTACTGGTGCCGCCCCATTCCGGCCAGTCGGCGCGGACCGAGGGAAGCGAAGCGACCAAAGCAGCGAGGGAGAGAATCAGGCGAGTGGGCATGGGTAGGTGGGGGAGAGGGTTGGCGGGCGTTTTGTACAAAAGGGACTCACTTGGCGTTAGCGGTGACCTTGATATTGTCGACGTAGACGGTTTGTTTGCCCTGGAGGGCAAAGCCAAAGAGGCCAGGAGCGCCTTGAGGATGGGCGATTTTGTGGGGAACTTCAATGGTCCAAGCTTCCGGGTCCGCCTCGCCCTTCGGCCAGGCTTTGCCCTTGATCACTCCCGAGCCATCGGCGGCGAGGTCGACGCGGGTTTTCAGGGTATACCACGTTTTGGCGGCCACCGGGAAAGGTGCCGCGACCTTGAGGCGCTCTTGGTTGGAGCTGACTTCAATTTCGTTAGAGTTCCCCTTCAGCGTGATCAAATAGCGCTGGTTGATCACGCCCACCTCCGACTTCATGCGGCGATTGCCCTCGGTCATCATGTCCGCTTGGATGGTGTAATTCTTCATCTCGTCGCTGCCGATGAAGGTCGTGGCGCGCTGGAAGAAAACCGGGCTGAGCGTCTTGTAGAGCACTTTGTTGCCGTCCAGTTCGCGCACTTCCCATTTAAAGCGCCCCCCAATCCACGGGAGCGGCGGATAGGCGAATTTGACCCCAGGATCGGTGAGGGAATCCTCCGAGGGAACCATGCTTTCGAAATCTTGGCTGATCGGCAAGTCGGACAAGACCCGGCCGCGGATCACGCCGCTGGCGCTGCCGCTGGTGGCCTTGAAGGCACCCGCGCTTTGCTTGGCGGCGGGGGAAGCCGTGAGCTTGCCGTCGCTGCCGAAGGTGGCATCGAGGGTAGCCTTGACCTTGGCCGTGGGGGGGATGAAGGATTCCCATTTGGCATCGGTAATTTCGCCCGTGGGATAGCCTTTGGCATCGATGCCGCGAATCTTAAAGGCTTGGCTGCCGCCGGGGTGGAGAATCACCTCTTGAGGCAAGGCCTGGAGCGCGGCCACCGGGCCGGGAGTGGCTTTAGGCAAGGTAAACCAGTCGCCTTTGCCCGTGACGGCTCCCTTGGCGATGGTGAAGGCATAGAGCTTCTTGGTCGTGCAAATATAGAGCTTGCCATTGGCCACCGAAGGCGGGCCCAGCGCAAAACCGGAGAGCTTGATCCGCTTGATGATCTCGCCCTTTTCCTTGGTTGGCTTGATCACGAAAAGGAGGCCGTCCTCGCTGGCGACGTCGTTGAGAATGGGCACATAGAGCAGGCCATTCACAAACAGCGGCGAGGCGTGAAGATTGCCTGGCCCCAATTTTTCCTGCCACAACTGGGCTCCCGTCTCTGGATTGGCCGCATAGAGCACGCCGGTGGTCGCCACCTGCAAAACCATGCCCTCGGCGTAAACCGGCGAGCTGGTTTCGGCCGAATACGGCAGGCGCCAGGCCTCCGCATTCTTGGGCAGCACCGGCACCGGATCCTCCGGCGGGCCCGGCGGAAGCGCGCCTTCGGGGAGGCGGATGCACTCCAAACCGCCCGTCTCCGTGGAATCCGTATTCTCCTTGTCGTGAGCCGCAATCAGCTTGCCGTCGACCAGAATGCAGGACGCATTGACCCCCCCTTTGGCCGCCAGATAGCGCCACATCGGTTTGCCATTGAGCGCGTTGATGGCCACAAAATGCCCGCAACCCGTGGTCGCATAGAGCACCGGAACGCCCGCCCGCATTTCCACAATCCCCGTGGAAAAGGAGCTATCTTGCGGCTGCGCCCCCGGCGTCGAAGCCCACACTAGGTCGCCGCTCTGCTTTTGATAGGCATAAAAGCGATCCCGCGCGGGGCCGTCGCCCCCCCAGTTCGCCGTGATGCCGCGCACGATCACGAGGTCGCCCACGATCACCGGAGCGCCGGTGCGCCCATTCGGAAAACTCAAACGCCCCACTTGCTCCATCAGGCTGCGCTGCCAAAGCGTCTTGCCGTCCCGGTCCATCGCCACAAGCTCGCCAGCCGTGGACATGAGATAAATCAGGCCAGTCTCCACATCCACCGTGGGGCTCCCGATCGCATAGCGGCTATAGGCGTTGTCGCTGAGGAAGTCTGGCAGGCGCTTTTCCCAGAGCAACTTGCCCGTCTTTTCGTCAAAACAGGTCAGTCCCTCCGCCTGCTCGGGCCCCTGCCCTTTGTAACTATAAAGATAGACCCGGCCCTTGGCAATGACCGGTGCGCCCCGGCCCGCGATGTCAAAAGTCCAATCCGGGCTTTCCGGAAAAACATTGGCTTCATACTTCTCCGCGCTGCGCCCATCCTGGCTCGGCCCTCGCCAAGAATACCAATCGTCCGCCCAGCCCGCCATGGGAGTGAGCGTGAGAATCAGGGCGGCAAAGGCAGGAAGGCGGAGGGCGGGCGGA
>CALQKQ020000304.1 GCA_943331195.2 Akkermansia muciniphila
ATGCCAAGGCCGCCAACGTGAAAATCGTCGTCGCCATGAACAAGTGCGACCTCGCCTCCGCCGACTTCGACAAGGTCAAACGCCAACTCCAAGAACAAGACCTCACCCCAGAAGACTGGGGTGGCGATATCATCTGCATTCCCGTCTCCGCCACCAAAAAAATCGGCATCGACGAACTCCTCGAAAGCACTCTCCTCGAAGCCGAAATCCTCGAACTCCGCGCCAATCCCAAGGCCCCCTGCCGCGCCATGGTCATCGAATCCCGCGTCGAACCAGGCAAAGGCCCCACCGCCACCATCATCCCCCAAACCGGCACCCTCCGCATCGGCACCGCTTTCATCTGCGGCCCCCACTACGGCAAGGTGAAAAGCATGCTCGACGACCGCGGCCGCCCCGTCAAATCCGCCGGACCCGCCACCCCCGTCGAAGTCACCGGCTTCTCCTCCATCCCCAACGTCGGCGACGAACTCGTCGAAATGGACAGCGAGCGCGATGCCAAAAAACTCAGCGAAGAACGCACCAGCGAACAGCGCGCCGGCAAACTCGCCGCCCCCAAACGCGCCTCCCTCGAAAGCCTCTTCGCCGACATGAAGGGCTCCGAACGCAAGTCCCTTCGCCTCATCATCAAAACCGATACCCAAGGCTCCCTCGAAGCCATCATCGCCCAACTCAAACAAATCAAATCCGACAAGGTCGGCATCGATTTCGTCCTCACCGCCGTCGGCCCCATCACCGAAAGCGACGTCCTCCTCTCCTCCGCCTCCAACGCCATCATCGTCGGCTTCACGACCAAAGTCGAAGCCAAGGCCGTCAAAGCCATCAAAGCCGAAGGCGTCCAAGTCAAACTCTACTCCATCATCTACGAATTGCTCGACCAGATGGAAGAGGCCATGCTCGGCCTCCTCGACCCCCTCACCCGTGAGAAAGTCGTCGGCCATGCCCAGGTCAAACAAGTCTTCAAAATCCAGCGCGGCCGCGCCGGGGGTTGCGTCGTCACCGACGGCAAACTCATCCGCAACGCCCGCGCCCGCGTCCTCCGCGGCAAACAAGCCATCTACGACGGCGGCTTCCAAACCCTCCGCCGCTTCACCGAAGACGTCTCCGAAGTCCGCAACGGCATGGAATGCGGCGTCCGCCTCGGCGACTTCAACGACTACGAAGTCAACGACATCATCGAATGCTACGAACTCGAGAAGATCGCCCAGACGCTCTAGTCCCCCCCGCCGCCTGAAGCCTCTCCCCTCCCTGGGCGCCGTCTCCCGACCGCGCCCAGGCGCTTCCTCCTCCCCCGGATCGCGGCCCCTCCTCCCGTCCACTGCCTCCCCGCCCTACCGCCTTCCCCCATGACCAACCGCAAAGCCAGAGTCACCGAGCTGATCCAGCGCGAACTCAGCAGCATCCTGGCCCGCGACCACGGCTTCCCCGATGTCCTCGTCACCGTCAGCGACGTCGACCTCACCCCCGACTTCAAAAACGCCCACATCTTCATCGGCGTCATCGGCCCCGCCGCCAAACAGCAAGCCGTCATCGACAAGCTCAATTCCATGCGCGGCATCCTCTCCGCCCGCGTCGCCAAACGCATCGTCCTCAAAAATTCCCCCCACTTCTTCTTCAAACTCGACCACAGCGTCGAGCGCGGCGTCCGCGTCACCGCCCTCATGCAGGAAATCGATCAACAACTCATCGAGTCCGCCCTCCTCAATCCCGAGCCCCTCGAAGCGGCCCCCCCTTCCCTGCCCGCCGCCGACGCCCCCGCCGAACCAGCCGCTCCCACGCTCCCAGCCGCCGCGCCCGAAAACCAGGGCCAAGCCGAGGACGACGAGGACGACGAGGACCTCGGCGACGCCCGCCCCCTGCGCCGCCGCAATCGCTAGGCCTCGCCCCCGCCACCGCCTTTCCTCGCCCCCCTGTCTCCATTCGCCGCCACCCGCCCCCCTCCCCTCGCGTGAGCCTCCGCACTAATACCTCTTTCGCCGAACTCGCCGCCCGCTTCCGCCAGGGCTCCTCCTTCGCCGTCCTCGCCCACTACCGCCCCGACGGCGACGCCATCGGCAGCACCCTCGCCCTCGGCCTCGCCCTGCAAAACCTCGGCAAACCCGTCCGCTTCCTCAACGAAGACGGCCTCCCCGCCAACCTCGCCTTCCTCCCCGGCGCCCACCTCATCGAACAACCCGCCCCAGGCCAAACCATCGACGCCGAAACCGTCATCGCCGTCGACTGCGCCAACCGCGAACGCCTCGGCCCCAACGCCCTCGCCGCCCTCGCCAACGCCACCACCTGGATCAACCTCGACCACCACGTCTCCAACGAAGGCTACGGCGACCTCCACTACATCGATTCCACCGCCCCCGCCGCCGCCGAAATCATCTACGACCTCCTCCTCGCCGCCCAACTCCCCCTGACCCCCGACATCGCCAGCAACCTCTATGTCGGCATCTCCACCGACACCGGCTCCTTCCAATACCAAAGCACCACCGCACACACCTACGAAATCGCCGCCGCCCTCATCCGCGCTGGCATCCACGTCTCCCAACTCTGCCAGGACACCTACGAGTCCTACCCCCTGCGCCGCGTCGAGCTCCTCCGCCACCTCCTCAACGCCATGCAGATCACCCACCAAGGCCGCGTCGCCTCCTGGGCTCTCACCCGCGCCTTCGCCGACTCCATCGCCATGCAGCCCGACGACAACGAAGGCCTCATGGACAACCTCCGCTCCATCCAAGGCGTCGTCGTCGCCGCCGCCTTCGAAGAACTCCCCGGCCCCGAAGGCAAAATCCGCCTCAGCCTCCGCTCCAAAAACCCCGCCATCGACGTCGGCGCCATCTGCGCCCAATTCGGCGGAGGTGGCCACCGCCTCGCCGCCGGCGCCAGACTCTCCGGCCCCCTTTCCGATGCCCAATCCCGCGTATTCCAAGCCCTCCATGAAACGTTCTCCTGATCCTGAAATCGACGGCGTCCTGCTGATCGACAAAGGCCAGGACATGACCTCCCACGATGTCGTCGCCGTCGCCAGACGCGCCCTCGGCACCAAAAAAATCGGCCACTGCGGCACCCTCGATCCCATGGCCACCGGCCTCTTGATCTTGGTCGTCGGCCGCGCCACCAAAATCCAAGACCTCCTCATGGCCGAGGAAAAAGAATACGAAGGCACCCTCCGCCTCGGCTCCGCCACCACCACCCAAGACGCCTGGGGCGAACCCATCGCCACCCTCCCCGTCCCCGACTTCTCCCCCGAACAAATCGAGGCCGCCTTCAGCCAGTTCCGCGGCGATTTCTACCAACTCCCCCCCATGGTCAGCGCCATCAAAAAGGATGGCGTCGCCCTCTATAAACTCGCCCGCCAAGGCATCGAAATCGAACGCGAAAAACGCCTCGTCACCGTCTTTCATCACCAAATCAAAGGCATCGCCCTCCCCGATATCGAGTTCCGCGTCGTCTGCAGCAAAGGCTTCTATGTCCGCACCTACTGCCACGACATCGGCGAAGCCCTCGGCAACCACGGCCACATGGCCGGCCTCCGCCGCACCCGCAGCGGCAAGTTCGACCTCACCCAGGCCACCACCTTCGAGGAATTGAAAACCGCCCCCCGCGAAGAACTCCTCGGCCGCCTCCTCTCCCTCCGCGACGTCAGCCGCCTCCGCGGCGTCTAAGCCTCCCCCCCGGATTCCCCCACCCCCACGCAGGGGACTGCTGCCCCCATGACCACCCTGCACTCCCTCGACGAACTCGCCAGCCTCCCCGGACCCGCCCACTTAGCCATCGGCTTTTTCGACGGCGTCCACCTCGGCCACCAGGAAGTCATCCGCCGCGCCCAGGCCACCGCCGCCGCCCAGGGCGGCACCGCCATCGCCCTAACCTTCGATCCCCACCCCGTCCACTTCCTCCGCCCCAGCAGCGCCCCGGCCCTGCTCACCAGCCCACAGCACAAGTCCCGCCTCCTCGAAGCCCTCGGCCTCTCCCACCTCCTCGTCCTCCCCTTCGATCAAGCCTTCGCCGCCCTTTCCCCCGAAGCCTTCATCTCCCTCCTCGTCCAAGCCTGCCACCCCCTCGCCTCCATCACCGTCGGCCACAACTGGGGCTTCGGCAAAGGCCGCGGCGGCAACCTCCAGACCCTCACCGCCCTCGGTGCCCAACTCGGCTTCCTCCCCCAAGCCATCGACCCCGTCCTTCTCGACGGCTCCCCCGTCAGCAGCACCCGCGTCCGCCAAGCCGTCGCCCAGGGCGACTTCCCCGCCGCCGCCCGCCTCCTCGGCCGCCCCTACTCCATCCAAGGCACCGTCACCCCAGGCCGCCAACTCGCCCGCAAACTCGGCTTCCCCACCGCCAACCTCCCCCTCCCCAGCCTCCAGCTCCCCCCCCTCGGCGTCTACGCCATCCGCGCCTCCTCCCCACACCACACCTTCCACGGCGTCGCCAACCTCGGCCGCCGCCCCACCGTCGAACGCGACCAACCCGCCCCCTGCCAACTCGAAGCCCACCTCTTCGACTTCCACGGCGACCTCTACGGCCAAACCCTCGACGTCTGCTTCCTCCACCACCTCCGCGACGAACTCCGCCTCGACTCCCTCGAAGCCCTCCAAGCCCAAATCGCCCGCGACACCGCCCAAGCCCGCCACCTCCTCGGCCCAGCTCCCTCCTAGGCCCCCACCTAGCGCCTCCCCCAGCCCGCCCGGGAACCCAAGGCCAAAATCCCCGCGCGGCCGTGGCCCCGGTTTTCATTCCCCACCCAGCGTGCTGTCAAAGGAGAACAGGATGCACCCAGCCCCACCGCCTCTAATCCGACTTTCGCTACTCAAAGCGTTATAGAACTATTTTAGAGTTAGAAAATCGCGATTTCCCCGATGCTAGTCGCCGATTTCCGGCTTCCACCCCTTAGGGCAGACTCCGCGTGTTGCCTTCCCTGAAATCGGCG
>CALQKQ020000305.1 GCA_943331195.2 Akkermansia muciniphila
CGGTGCGGGAGGAGGTGTCGACGCCGAGGTTGGTGGCTTGGTCGGGAGAGGAGGGAGGGGGAGGGGTGAGAGGATGAGGGGGGGTGTTGTTGAGGGCGGAGGAGTCGAGTTTCCAGTGGGGGGAGAGGCGGCAGAGCAGCTGGGCGGCGCTGGGGAGGGGGATTTGATAGAGGAGGCCGAGGAGGGCGAGGAGGAGGAGGGGGCCGAGCCAGGGTTTGGGAGAGGGGGCGGGGGAGGCGGGGCGGAGGCGGGGGATGCGGGAGGCTTCCCAGGCGGCGAGAGCGACGAGGAGGACGAGGAGGGCGAGAGTGGCGGTGGCGGGGAGGGGGAAGGTGGGGGCGAGTCCGCGGGCGAGGAGGAGGACGAGGCCCATGGAGGCGTAGAAGGCGATGGTAAAGACGAGGGCGCGACTGCGCGGCGGGGGTTGAGGGGAGGGGTTGGGCCGCTGTTCGGAGAGGGCCTGGGTGGCGGCGAGGAAGTGGGGGAGGGCGATGAAGCAGAGGAGGAGGGAAGCGAGGTTCTGCTGGTATTGGAGGGGGCCGAAGATGGCGAGGGCAGCGGCGGTGAGGAGGCGGATGGTTTCGGAGAGGGGACGAGAGGCCTGAGGCAGTTGGCTGTAGACGAGGAGGCCGGCGCTGAGGGCGACGAGGAGGAAGCCTTGACCGGTCAGGGCCCAGGCGAGGGCACCTTCGAGGAGGAGGAGGAGGGCGTAGAGGAGGAAGGCGGCTTTCATGGGGTCGCGGAGGCGAGGCGGAGGGCGGGGCGTTTTACGCGGAGTTCGCTGAGGCTGAGGCAGGTGACGGCGAAGGGGAGATCGGGGAGGAGGTGTTCCCATTCGCGGACGGGGACTTCGCTGAGGAGGAAGACGCGGGAGCCGGGTTCGACGGAAGCGAGGGCGCGGAGGAGGGGGGCGGGGTCTTGGCTGGGCTGGCGGCGGGCGGAGGCGAGGCGGGAGAGGGCGGGATCAAGGTCGGCGGAATGGGGCACGTGGAGGGTGCGCCAGTGGTCGAACGAGGCGGTGAGGGAGAGGGGGATATGGTGGTCTTGGCAATGGAGGAGGAGGCCGCAGAGGAGTTCGAGGGCGCTCTCGAAGGCGTCGGGGCCGGCGAGGGTCGCGGGTTCGGGGCGGATGCTGTGAAAGAAGATGGCGTATTTTTCGGGGAGGGGGCGATCGAATTGGCGGACCATGATGCGTCCGGCGCGGGCGGTGGCGGGCCAGTGGATGAGTTTGAGGCGATCGCCGGGCTGGAAGGCGCGGATGCCGTGGAAGTCGCCGGTCCAATCGCGGCGGGAGCTTTCGGCTTCTTCGGCGTCGAGGAGGGCGGCATCTTGGGCATCGAGCAAGGCGCGGGGGGGCACGGGCCTGGGGTAGATGGTCATGGGGAGGCTGTCGCGGAAGGAATGCTGGGCGCGCCAGAGGCCGAGGGGGAAGGAGGAGGAGAGGGTGATGTGGGCGCGGTGGCGGGGGCCGCGGCGGAGGAGGCGGGTGTCGAAGGAGCGGGAGACGCGGCCTCCGGCGGGGATGAGGGGGGCGTCGAGGCCGCGTTCGGAGGGGCCGGCGATGCTGTCTTCGACTTCGACGGCGAAGCTGGGTCGGGCGGCGTCTTGGTGGAGTTCGAGGGAGAAGGGGAAGAGTTGACCGGCGAAGGCGGCGGGGGGGTAGCTGCGGGCGACGCGGAGGCCGGAGAGGTTGCGGGCGGCGAGGGGCCAGGCGATGAGGAGGAGGGCGAGGCCGAGGAGGCCTAACTGGACGGTGGCGGGTTCGGGGAGGAGGGCGCCGAGGAGGACGGCACCGAGGGAGATGAGGAGGAGGCCCCAGCCGCGGGGGCTGAGGCGAGTGCGGGTGGAGCTAGGGGAAGCGGGGGGAGGGTTGAGCGAGGAAGGGGACATGGATTCCGCGGGGGTGGAGATGATTTTCGTTAGAATGCGGAGGGGGTTAGAGCGGGGGCGCGGTCCAGAGGGGGATGCCTTCGGCTTGGAGTTGTTGGCGGTATTTTTCGTGGTAGGGGCGAGTGGGGGACATGGGGGCGGTTTCGTTGACCATGAGCGGCCGGGCTTCTTTCCAGAAGGCGAGGTAGGCGGCGTGCATGTGGGCGGCGACTTCGGGATATTGGCTGATGACGTTAGTGGTTTGATAGGGATCGGCTTCCATATCATAGAGTGCGCCCTCGGGCAGGGGGCTGGGCTGGGGGAGGGAGCCTGGGGGGCCGATGAAGCGGAAGCGCTGATTGCGGATGGCGTAGTTGAGGAATTGGTAATCAGTGGGTTCGCTGCCGGTGGGCCAACGGGCGACGTGGGTGAAGAAATAGCGGTCGGGCCAGGGGTCGGTGGAGCCTTCGATCAAGGGGAGGAGGCTGCGGCCTTCGACCTGCTGGGCTGGGGGAGTGGCCCCGGCGAGGGCGGCGAGGGTGGGGAGGAGGTCGAGGTGGGCGGCGAGGGTGGCGAGGTCGCGGCCGCCTTTGATTTTGCCATCCCAGCGGATGAAAAAGGGGACGCGGACGCTGCCTTCGTCGGTGGAGCCTTTGAAGCCGATGTGGTTGGCGTTGAAGCAGGGGTAGCCGGGAGCGATTTCTTGGCCTGGTGTGAGGGGGCCGCCGCCGGACATGCCGTTGTCGGACATGAAGATGAGGACGGTGTTTTGGGTGAGGCCCCATTCGGTTAGTTTGGCGGCGAGGCGGCCCATATTTTCGTCGATGTTTTCGATCATGCCGTAGAAGCCGGCTTGGTCTTTGGAGAAGCCGAGGTCGGTGAAGCGCTGGGTGTTTTTGGCGGGGGCGAGGAAGGGGCCGTGGGGGGCGTTAGGGGCGAGGTAGGCGAAGAAGGGCTGGGGCTTATTTTTGTGTTCTTTGATCCAGGCGAGGGCGGCGCTGAAGAACAGGTCGGTGCAGAAGCCGTGGGTTTTGACGAAGGATCCGTTGTGGCGGATGACGGGGTCGTGGTAGGAGTTGTGGGGGGCGTCGGCGCAGGAGCAGTCGTAGGCTTGGCCGATGCCGCCGCCGCCGTGGATGAAGGCTTCATCGAAGCCGCGCTGCTGGGGTTGGTAGGGTTCTTCGTCGCCGAGATGCCATTTGCCGAAGATGCCGGAGGTGTAGCCCGCGGTTTTGAGGACTTGGGGGAGGAGGGTGGCGTTGAGGGTGAGGCGTTCGCGCTCGAGGATGGTGTGGGTGACGCCATTTTTGAGGGGGTGGCGGCCGGTCATGAGGGCGCTGCGGGTGGGCGAGCAGGTGGGGCTGACGAGGAAGCGGGTGAAGCGGAGGCTTTGGTCGTAGAGGGCGTCGAGGTTAGGGGTGTGGATCCAGGGATGGCCGTGGCGGCCGATGGGGGCGTAGCCTTGGTCGTCGGTGAGGACGAGGATGATGTTAGGTTTGGATCCGGCGAGTTGGGCGGGAAGCGGAGCGGTGGCGGCACAGAAGGCGAGGAGGGCGACGAGGAGGATCTTCATGGCAGAGCTGGGGTGCTGGGGCGGCGGGGTCAGCGCAGGCTGAAGTCCTATACAACGTGGAACCAGAAGGAATGTCGAGCGCGCGGAGCTAGGGGAGGCGCGGTGGCTTGTGCGGGGCCGCAGGATGGATTAGGCTGCGCCTGCTGAGGGGATGGCGGGAGCGCTTGGCTAGGTTATGTTTTGGCGGGCGCTGCGCTTTTTCGGGAACTCAAAAAAGACGAAAGGAAACGAGATGAAACCAACCAGGATTGTTTTTGCGCTGATGGGGTGCCTTGCGTTTGCGGGGGAGAGCTGGGGGCAGCCGGGGTTACCGGGAGGGTATGCGGCCGCGGCGTTGGAGAGCAAGGAGTGCCTGGCGGCGGCTCGCTTTGCGGTCCAAGAGGGGGTGAAGGCTGGGGAGAAAGGGAAGGGGGCGAGTCCGGGGAAAGCGGAACTGGTCAAGCTAGTGAGCGCGCAGCAGCAGGTTGTGGCCGGGATGAACTATCGGCTGAGGCTGCGGGTGAAAATGGAGGGCAAAGAGCGGGAGGCTGAGGCCGAAGTGTGGTGGCAGGCGTGGCGCAAGCCGGATCCCTATCGGCTGATGAAGTGGGCGTGGAAATAGGTTGGCGCGATGGGGACGGCGGCGCTGCGGGTGATGAGCCAGTGATGGTAGGCCCGGGGGTGGAGGCCGCGCCGCAGGCAGCTGCCGAGGAGCGTGGGGAAGGTGGCTCTGCGCGGGATGACTTTGACGCCGCCGATGAACCTAAAATCGGGAGTTGCCTATCGGATTCGGTAGGCGCGGAGCGCGGGCGCGGGAGGCTTTCTCTTCGCGCGTGGGCTTGTTTGGGGCTGCCGCGCTGGCCTAGGGTGCCCCGTGGGGGCGGAAAGGGTTGTTGGGGGACGTCGGGTGCGATTTCTGCGGGGCGTGCGATGATGGAGGCGCTGGTATCTGGGCGCGATCCGAGGGGGGTTAAAACATCGGTTTTCGCAAAAAGTGCCTGGGGGGTCCTTCTTCGCCGCCGTGGCGCAGGGCGCTGTTGCCGGTTTGGCGGTGCTGGATGGCGTCGGCGCGGCAGGTGAATTTTTTGGGAAATCCTGCGGCGCAGCGGGAAAAGGAGGCGTGCCGGAGGCTGGCCGAGAGCAGCCGCGACTGGGCGTGATGGCCAGGGCTCACCGCTTCGACGTGAATGTGCAATTCGTCTTCTGCCTGCTGGCTCACGAGCAAGAGTCCGAGCACTTCCGCTTCGGCAAGCACCACCCAGGAATATTCCGCTTCAAAGCGCTCTCGGTTGGCGCCATTCCAATACTGCTGAAATTGTTGTCGCGACATTAGACCGTGCGCGGCGACTACGGCATAGAGCTTTTCCGGGTCTTGGCCTCGAATGCTCTCGAGCCGCCAGGTCTGCGGCAGTTTTTCGCTAAGGCGGGCGTGGATCCGCTGGGTGCGGCTTTTCACGACCTCGCC
>CALQKQ020000306.1 GCA_943331195.2 Akkermansia muciniphila
GCTTATTCTGCGGTTGCTAGCAGCACCGCTTTTGCGACGGACACGGTCAGTTTTACAATGCCCGGGACCACCGCCACGAATTTCACATTGAATTTGACGGCTACTGAACTGCCGAACATCGCTGCATACCAACTCCAGCCGAGTACCTCTTACGCCCTCATTCTCTACAATTTCCCCGGCATCGGCTTGCAGCGGACATCCGGTTTGGCCAACGGAACTACCAATGCCAACTACACCGTGAGCAATGGCTTCACGATGCTCGATACCTTTAGGAACAACGCAGCTAACTACTCGAACACCACTGGTAGCCATCCAACGCTTGGCATCTCGTTTGGCTCGTTTGGCTCGGTTGCTGCGGCGACGCCGGAGCCTGCGGGTTTCCTGCTCGGCGGGGTGCCAGCCCTTGCGTGGGTCGGGGCGCTGTTGCGGCGCCGGGAGCGGCCGGCCCAGGCGGCCTCGCTCGTTGACGGGATCGTGGCCTAGTTCGCGGCGGGCCGACGCGCCCGCCGCCAACCCCGCAGCTGCTTCGCGGTTCCTCCGGGAGACCGCGCGGCCGCAGCACACCGCGCGAGGGCGCGCCGACCGGCGCGCCCTCGCCTTTTCCACCCTAGTGCCCGCCACAGGATCCGCGCCATCCTCGGCGCCGTCCTGCTGGTAAAAAAGCCACCTGGAGAACCTCCGGGGCCAAGCCAGAACAGCGCAGTGGCAGCGCACCGCCTGACGGCACCCCGCGCGCTCGGCCGCCCTGAAATCGAGCCCGCCGGGGGCGCTGGGCGGCCTATCGACCAGCAGTAGCCCCGCGGGGCCGATGGCGACGGAAAGCAACTCGCTGGCGCGGCGCGATCGCTTGTAGAGGGCCGCCCTTTCCCAAGCCATTTGCCGTGCCCAAGCCCCCAAGGGGTGCCCCAAGGCCGCCCAGGGCAACGCCCTGGGTGGAACGGCTCCCCATCCATCCCCAGCCCTGAATGGGCGGCCCAAAGACCCGCCGCCCCTCCAGGGAACGCCGATCCCCAGCTCGGCGCGCCCCCTTGCCCAGGCTCACCCGCCAAATAAAAGGAATAGGATGCCCCTGGCACCAGGTCGCCAAAATGGGTTCAGGGGATCGCACCCGAGCGCTCCACGCGTCTTGTGCCGCAACCAATAAGTTGCCCCTTCCGGGCTTGGTTCGCTTTTGAGTCAGGTCCCAGGCCTTCCAAACTCACTCCCCGATCCCGCCCCTGCCCATGGTCCGGCGGCGCGCGTCGGGTTGCGATCAACCGGCGGCCGGGTCGATGGCGATGATGCGATCGTCGATCGGCGCGGAGGTGGCGGCAAGCTCGCCGCGGAGGTGATCCATCCAGTTCTGAAGCTGGGTCCTGAGCGAGGGCTGGCGGCAGAAAAAATCGGCATGCGCCAGGAGCACGCTCTCGCAGTCGCGGATCCGGATGGCGTGCATGTCCATGCCGGTCACCCGCGACTCATGATGGTCGTGAATCACGATGTGGCTGCCCGGGACCACGGTCGGAACGTAGCCCGTAGCCAGGATCCGCAGGAAAAGGTCCGTGTCCTCGGCGGTCCGCAGCCCCGGGTTGAAGGGGCCCACCGCGCGCAGGCAGTCGGACTTGATGGCCACCCCAAACCCGGTGCCGATGGAGAGAAATGCCTCGAAGAGCGCGGTCTGGCTGGCGTAGTCGGTGGCAAAGAGGCGTTCGACGGGGCGCGGCGGACCACCGGGGTGGCTCGGGTACTCGAGCCGGGTCACGCTGCACCAGCAAATGCCGACCTCGTCGGGCGTGTGCTCGAGTCGGTCGAACGTGCTGGCCAGGTAGGTTTCCCGGTATTCGTCATCGTCGTCGAGAAAGGCGACGTAGCGCCCGCGAGCGGCGGCGATCCCCTGGTTCCGTGCCACTGAGACGCCGCCATTCCGGCGGTTGCGGATCAGCCGGATCCGCGGATCCCGGAGGGATGCGAGCCAGGCATCGCAAGGGGTGACTGAGCCATCGTCGACGACGATCAGTTCATAATCCTCCAGCGACTGGCGTCGGACGCTTGCGACGGCTCGCGGGAGCATCGTGTTCCGGTTATAGGTGGGCAGCACGATGGAAAACAGTGGCGTTTTGAGTCGATTCGCGGCAACCATCGCCGTGTTCAGTCGGCTCCGGGCAGTGGGTGAGGGAAACGGGGTGTCGTACCCGCTGAAGCGAACGATGTAGTCGAGGATCGAGGTATCGAACTCGTCGGCACTCAGGGTTCCCGCGCGGAGAAACTGGATGGTGGCGTGCACGCCGCAGAGGTGGGCCGCCGCTAGCAGCCCCGACATGGTCGGAACGACCTCGACCGACGTGCCGTCGGGTCGCTCGAATCGACGGGGCCAGGCACCGGCGACGGGGAAGGCCTGGCCCAGGCTTGCGAGCTCCGCGTGGATCAGCTGATGGTTTGACTCGAGGATGCAACGCAGGACCTTGTTCTGGAGCGAGGGGGACTTCAGGTCGTCTAAACAATGCACCCCATCGCGGCCGGTGAATTGGCCTCGCCAGGTGTTGACGTCGGTGGCGAGGATGTCGGTGGAGCTGCCGGGGATGCGGAAGAAGGCCTCGCGGCAACCGTTCCGCCAGGTGTCATCGCCCGCTAGTCGCGAGTAGTAGCGCTCAAACTCCTGCGCCGTGCCGCCCACGTCGCGTCGGTCGCGCTCCGCCACGTAGTGGCCGGTGGTGATCAGGATGGCCTCGCCGAGCTGATAGCCGACAAAGCCGAGCGGGTTCATGGCCGCGTACTGCATCTCGTGCAAGCAGTCGGGGGACTCCAGGTCGAACCGATCGGCCACGCCGAGGGTTTCGAAGTACTGCCGGACGGTCATCGGGCCCAGCAGGCCGACGCCGGTTTGCTGGTCGCGCAGCAGGCGCCCGGGGGCACTGACCCGCTGATAATGGACCTCCGGCAGGTCGTAGTATTCCAGATACCAGGCGAACTTCGCTGGGTCGATGCCTGACTCCAGGGTCAGCAGGGCTTGCAAGAAATCGCTGAACGAGCCGCTATTCAATGGAAATCACCACACATTCCGCATACAAGATTTAAGTCTTCCTTTCGATGAAATATTCAGATTGAATTTTTGCAGGCTAGACTTCTGCGTCTGGCATGTCAAGGCGGACGCTACCCGGGCGGCCTCGCGTTTTTTGTCGGGTGCATTCCTGGCGTCGCGTCGGAGTCCACCTTGCGGTGAGTTGGTTGCGGTGGGGCGGCACCTGGTGACCGCGGAGCTTTGAAAACCATGCGCCCTTTCTCTCCCTGCTCTCCCCGTACCCGGTCCCGGCCCCGCCCATGACGCCATCCGCGAAAAGCCCATATCTTTCAGCTCAAACTCGTCCTTGCTTAATAGATAGCAATCCTCCATGGAACGTGAAATGCCGTGTTGATGTGCGGCGGTCGAACAAAACTAAAAATAGCGTGAGAACGATCCTCTTTTCCATTTTCCTTTTCGCCGAATGCTTCAGTTCGCTGCATGCCGTGGAGCCCCTCGCCGCGTTCGCACCGGGCGCGCGCATTCTCTTCCAAGGCGACTCGATTACCGATGGGAATCGCGGGCGCAGTGCCGATCCGAATCACATTCTCGGTCACGGGTATGCCTTCCTCATCGCCGCGAAATACGGGGCGGCATTTGCGGCGCTCAACCTCGACTTTCTAAATCGCGGAGTGTCCGGCAACACGGTGCTCGAGCTCCAGCAGCGCTGGGCCCAGGACACCCTGGAACTAAAACCTGACGTGCTCAGCATCCTCATCGGCATCAACGACCACTCGCGCGGCGTCCCGCTGGATCAATATGAGCAACGCTATGATGCCTTGCTCGCCGAGGCGGTGGCTGCCAACCCCAAGCTGCGAGTCGTCCTGTGCGAGCCCTTTACGCTGCCGGACGGAAAGCGACCGGAAGACTATGCAACGAAGCGGGCCGACGTGCAGGCGCGGCAAGATGTGGTCGCGCGCCTCGCTACCAAATACCGCGCGGCGCTCGTGCGCTTGCAGCCGGTGTTCGATGCGGCGTGCCAGGTCGCGCCCGCGGAACACTGGATCTGGGATGGCGTCCATCCGACGTACTCCGGCCACCAATTGATGGCCGACGCATGGGAGCGCGCCGTCCGTGCAAAATGGCCGAGTCCATGAAGGCGGGGCATGGCACGAGAGTTCACGGACCGCTCCGCAGATTGCACGCGCGATCGTCGCGCGGCCTGGGCGGGTGGTTGGCGCGGGCTGGGTGACGGCAGCATAGGCGGCGGGTGTCAGGGGGGTGGAGAGATCTGGGGGAGCTTCGTTTCCGCGGCCTACTTTCCACCGGTCGCGCCATCCTCCTCAGCTTTAGCCCAGCTAATTGAGCCCCGGATCCTCCGGCAAGCCTGCTAGGAGGACGAGCCGCGGGTCAGGCATCGTGCGCAGCAGTTGGGCCCAAAGCCCCGCGGCGGCGCCCTTTTCGAGGGCTGCGGCTTGCGGCGGGGCCACAATCCAGGATGCCTGTGCTAATTCGCCCTCCAGTTGCCCGGCGGACCAACCCGTATAGCCGACAAAAGCGCGCAAATCCCAGCCCCCGGCCAGGGCATCCAGGGCGGCCTGAATGCCCAGCGGCGAGCGGCGCTCCAAGCGCTTGGCGGCCGCATTCCAGCGCAGCGCCACCAAGATGAGCTCCTCAGGCGACACCGGGCCGCCCTCGTAGACGGGCACGGCCCGCAGCGCGCGAAAATCCGGCGCGCTCAGCAAATCCCCCAACTGTTTCCCCGCGGAGGGCCGGTTCAACACCAATCCCCGAGCGCCCTGGGACGGCGCGTGGGCCGTGATCAAAATCACGCTGCGCCCGAAGCACGAACCCTGCAGCGAGCCGTCGGCGAGCAGAAGGTGGTCCTGCAGGCCAAAAGGA
>CALQKQ020000307.1 GCA_943331195.2 Akkermansia muciniphila
CATGCACCGCGCTCAGGGCGACCGCCTCAGCGCCACCGAAGCCACCCAAGTCGACGCCACCGCCCCCCCTCCCTCCATCGACCGCACCGGCGCCCGCAACCGCAGCGCCCAACTCCAGGTGATGGTCCGCCGCGCCTTCCTCAGCAAGTTCCGCAACCGCGGCAATCTCGCCACCACCCTCATGGAGGCCCCCCTCCTCGCCGTCCTCATCGCCACCGTCCTCCGCTACTCCGAAGACGGCAACTACACCTTCGCCGCCGCCTTCCACATCCCCACCTACCTCTTCCTCTCCCTCGTCGTCGCCATGTTCCTCGGCCTCACCAACAGCGCCGACGAAATCATCCGCGACCGCGTCCTCCTCCAACGCGAACGCAACTACAACAAAAACATCGCCGGCTACCTCCTCGGCAAGGTCCTCTCCCTCGGCGCCTTCGCCCTCGCCCAATGCGTCATCTACCTCTGGATCGGCAACTCCATCCTCGAAGTCCGCGACATGTTCCTCCCCTACCTCGGCTGGATGTTCGCCACCAGCCTCTGCGGCGTCACCATCGGCCTCACCATCAGCAGCCTCGTCCGCGACGCCAAAACCGCCCTCAACATCATCCCCCTCATCCTCATCCCCCAAATCATCCTCGGCGGCGCCCTCATCAAATATGAGGAAATGAACAAAAACCTCGACCTCGCCTACAGCATCCGCCGCTGGATGACCCTCTCCCCAGACCAAGACGAAAAACCCAGCAATCTCAAGGTCCCCCTCATCTGCGAATTCATGCCCCTCCGCTGGACCTACGAATCCCTCGTCCTCAGCCAAGCCAATCAAAACCCCCTCGCCGCCGCCCAAGACGAACTCAACCAACGCATCCGCCTCCTCACCACCTACCAATCCCTCAGCCCAGACCAAGAAGCCGAACTCAGCCGCGCCAAAGAAGCCCTCGTCAAAGTCTCCGGCCTCGAAGAACGCAACCCCAACGCCCTCTACCGCCGCTTGCAAGCCATCATGCAATCCGTCGCCCAAGGCCACGACAACCCCGAAGCCCACGACGTCCGCGAACGCGACCGCCTCGTCTCCGCCGAGTCCGTCTACGAAAACCAAAAAATCCGCGACCTCGTCAGCAAAGCCGAAATGGAACGCCGCGACTTCCGCCGCCGCTCCCAACCCAACGTCTTCTTCGGCAGCGAAAAACGCTACACCCTCCGCCTCTTCGGCCTCACCCTCATCGACCTCAAAACCGATACCCTCAGCCTCAACGGCACCCTCATCGCCCTCTGGATCCTGACGCCTCTCCTCATCCTCTGGCTCGTGCTGCGACGCCAACTCCGCCGCGTCTAAGCGCTCCCCCTCCCATGCTCCGCACCGCCGATTTCGACTACCACCTCCCCGAAGAACTCATCGCCGACCGCCCCCCCGAGCGCCGCCAAGACGCCCGCCTCCTCCTCGTCGACCGCCCCTCCCAAACCCTGCAACACCTCCGCTTCACCGACTTCCCCAGCCTCCTCCAACCCTCCGACCTCGTCGTCCTCAACAACGTCAAAGTCGCCCGGGCCCGCTTCTACTCCGACGACGGCCGCTTCGAACTCCTCCGCCTCCACACCCTCGCCCCACTCCGCTGGCACTGCCTCGCCAAACCAGGAAAACGCCTCGCCCTCGGCAAAACCCTCTCCGTCGGCGGCGCCATCGGAACCATCACCGAAGTCAAACCCGATGGATCTCGCATCATCCAATGGGACCGCGACATCGACGAAAATACCTTCGGCCACCTCCCCCTCCCCCACTACATGAAGCGCGCCGACGACGCCGCCGACGAAGCGCGCTACCAAACCGTCTTCGCCGCCCCCCACCACACCCGCGCCATCGCCGCCCCCACCGCCGGCCTCCACTTCACCCACGACATCCTCGCCCCCCTCCACCACACCTTCATCACCCTCGAAGTCGGCGCCGGTACCTTCCAGCCCGTCAAAGCAGAACGCCTCCAAGACCACCTCATGCACACCGAGCGCTACCACGTCAGCCCCGCCGCCGCCCAGGCCATCGAGGCCGCGCCCCGCCGCATCGCCGTCGGCACCACCGTCGCCCGCGTCCTCGAACACTGCGCCGCTACCGACGGCCACGTCTCCCCCCACTCCGGAGAAACCTCCATCTTCATCCATCCCCCCTGGTCCTTCCAGCGCGTCGACGCCCTCCTCACTAACTTTCACCTCCCCAAATCCACCCTCTTCATGCTCGTCTGCGCCTGCGCCGGCACCGACTTCATGCGCCACGCCTATCAAGAGGCCATCGCCGCCCGCTACCGCTTCTACAGCTACGGCGACTGCATGCTGATCCGCTAAAGCCGCCTTCCGCTCCGCGCCCCCCTTAGAGCGCCGCCTGCAGCGCCCGCATCCGCGAAAGCTTGGTGTCCGGAAGCTCCAAATCGCTCAGCCGAATCGCCTCGTCCTTGGCATAGGCCCGCCGCAACACCGCCACCTTGGCCTCCGCTCCGTGCCCCTCGCTCTCCAAAGCGCACACCGGCACCCCGTCCGGACCCGCGTGAGCAATGGAGTCGACCAATCCATAAAATTCATCTCCCCCAATGCCGTGCTCAATCCGCGTCCCCGCCGCCAAGTCGCGCTTAGCATAGGCGAACACATCATTGATCCACTGCCGCCCCGGCTCAATCACCGCCCGGCCATCAAAGTAGGCCTGCGCCACCGCCCGCGGCGTTTCCAAGTGGCAGAGATGATAAGGACGGAAGAAGAGGTGATAGTTCCCCTTCGAACTCACCTTGTAGTAATTAAGATAGAACTTTTGCAGTTCATCGTCGCAATAGCCCACCACGTAAACTCCCCCGCCCGGCCAGGGCACCCCCACGGTGTAGTCCACTCGCCCCTGCTCACCGTATTCCGCAAAATCAAAAGCCTCCAGCACTTCCCGAATATCCTTGATCTCCGGCCCCTCCATCCCCGGCACCGTCGGGATCAACCCCGCGTAATTCCCAATCAGCGCCTGCTCAATGTTCATCTTCGTCCCATCCGTATAGGACACCGTCTGCACCACGCTCAGCCGCTGCTTCTCCGCCCAATACCGCGCCTCATCCGCATTCCCATAGCGATTGAGAAAACCCTTCATGTTCCCCGCCTGGACAATGCGGAATCCCCACAGCTCAATCTCATCAATCATCGTCGCCAGCACCCCGTGCTGGTCCCCCGCATCGCTGCTCACCACCACCCCCTGCTGCCGCGCCTCGTGCACCAGCAGCCGTCCCAACGCTAAATCAACCTCCGCATTCATCAGCACCACATGCGCCCCCCGCGCAATCGCCGCCCGACAATACTCTCCCGCCACCGCAATCGTATTGGTGCACTCCACAATGGCGTCGATCTCCACCCCGTTATCCCCCTGCAAAAACCCCAGGGTGTCCTTCACCACATAAACCTCGCCCGCCGTCTTCGCCGGGACCGGCCCCCCATCGCTCACCGCCACCCCCGTTTTTCCCGTGGCCCGCACCCCCCGCTCCAAGGCCTCATCCAACACATCACTCACAAAAACCACCTCCATCCCCGGAGCCCGCGCAATCTGCAACGCCACTCCCGTTCCCATCGCCCCGCAACCGATGATGCCCACGCGAATGCGGCGGCCCGAGGACTCAAGTGCTTTCAGTTTCTGGATCAAAGGAGTAAAAGGGGTTATCAGGTTAAAAGGGTTACGTTTCCTACAGCGATTTTTTCAGGGCGCAACTGATAGAGATGCTCATAATTGCCCGCCCCGCCGACCTCACTTGCGGTTAAATCGCGAAATCTCGCGGGCCATCTCGCGCTGCGATTCCTTCTTCTTGAGGTCCTCCCGCTTGTCCGAAGAAATCTTGCCCCGTCCCACCCCCAGCTCCAATTTCATGCGGCTCCCCTTCCAATACGCCCGCAGCGCCACCAGCGCGTGCCCCTTCACCTGGCACACCCCATAGAGATGCTGGATCTCCTTCTTGTGCAGCAACAAGCGCCGCACCCGGCGCGGGTCATGCTGACTCCAACTCGCCTTGTCGTAGGTCTGAATGTCCAAGTTGTAGAGCAGGCACTGCCCCTGCTCCACCCGCGCAAACGCATCCCGCAAGTTGATCTTGCCATTGCGCACCGACTTAACCTCCGTACCCCGCAACTCCACCCCCACCTCGATCGTCTCCAGGATGGTGTACTCGTGCAGGGCCCGCTTGTTGTTGGCGATTTCAGCGTTCATAAACGATCAAAATAACGCCGCATCTTCGGCAACGGAATCCATTCCCCAAGGCGACCCCACCAAAGGACCTCGCCCCGGCTTCAGCCGCGCCCATAACTCCCCTCCCGCGGCCCCGCCCGCCCCTAGACGTCCTCGTCCGGCGTGCTCAGCATTTCCGCAGAAATCAGGCCCTCAATGATCTCAATCAAGGCAATGTCCCCCTGCCCCAGCCGAGGCCCATAGTTCGCCGTGTTGATGAGCGGCGCACGGCCCTGGTTCAATTGGCGGACGCGGCGGGAAACCAAGTTGATAAGAATGGGCGGGTGCGGAATCACTTTCGCCGCTTTATCGATGAGTTCACTTTTCATATTTCGGAAAAACCGGGGAAACGCGCTGCGCCGCACCTACTCCCGCCCCCCAAAGCCGATGAAGATCAGCTCCGGGCAGAGGGTTGGGGGAAACGGCGCGAACCGGGATCGTCCTGTTACCACCAAAACCCCTCATCGCAAGCGCATTCGCAAGCCGATCAAGAAGTCACCCCACCATCGCGCCGCGCCACCCCCCCTGCGCCCCCCCCGTCAACCCAAGGCCATTGCAGTTCTCCAAAGTCGCTTCAGCTTACCCCATGACCCTCCCCCACCCCCAACAGGGGGCCTTCCCCCTCTTCCGC
>CALQKQ020000308.1 GCA_943331195.2 Akkermansia muciniphila
ACGCTTCCACAAACCTAACACCGGGAGTTGCCTATCATCTTCGGCGGGCGCGGAGCCCTGGCGCGGGAGGCTTTCGCTTCGCGCGTGGCCTTTTTGAGGGCGGCCGCGCTGGCACCCCTGGTGTCCAGCGACAATTATAAATTCCCTTAGCGACAATTAGAATTGACCCCTGGCGGCCCTGGGTGCGCAGGGGCGGTTTCGGAGGCGTTGCACAGTGCGCCCCATAGGGCACCGATTCTGCGCGCCAACGGCGCGGCCTACGCCAGCCCAGGGCAACGCCCTGGGTATCGGGCCGAAAAGGGCACCGAGCCCTGAAGGGGCGGCCCAACAAATGGGTCGACCCTTCAGGCCTAGCTTCGCTTTTCGACCGGATATACCCAGGGCCATGCCCTGGGTATATCCCGAAAACAGACCTTATTTCCCTCTGGGGGCACCGCAACACCTCGCCGTGCGCGGCATTTATCCTAGCGCGACGGCGGGGGCTGGCAGGATCGGAGCAGGTGCCGGTGCCGCCGTGATCGGCTGCACCTTATAGAACCGCGCCTCAAAGTCAGCCCAGTGGCCCAAAATATGGAGGGCCTTGACGCTGTTAGTGGCCTCGCCGTGGCGGGCGATCAAGGCCTTGAGGGCGCTGATGTCCGAGGGGTCGCTCAAGCGCACCCGCTCCGTGAGTTCGGCGTTGTGAAGTTTATCAAAGTGGCCGTCCTCATCTAACACATAAGCGGAACCTCCCGACATTCCCGCGCCAAAGTTCTTGCCCGTGGGTCCGAGGATGACCACGGTGCCGTTCGTCATGTATTCGCAGCCGTGGTCGCCCACGCCTTCCACCACCGCAGTGCCCCCTGAGTTGCGCACGCAGAACCGTTCGCCGGCGCGGCCGCTGGCAAAAAGCGTGCCGCCCGTGGATCCATACATGACGGTGTTGCCGAGAATGGAGTTCTCCGAAGCGGCGAACTTCACGCCGGGCCGCGGCCGAATCACGATTTCTCCAGCGGTCATGCCCTTGCCCACATAGTCATTCGCTTCGCCGGTGAGGATCAACTTGATCCCGCCGCAGAGGAACGTCCCCAGCGACTGCCCAGCGCTGCCTTCTAACTCCACCGTGATGGTGCCCTCGGCCAATCCCGTATCGCCCCAGTGATAGGCAATCTCGCCGCTGAGCTTGGTGCCGATGTTGCGGTCGGTATTTTTGACTTTGAAGGCAAGCTTGACCGGGACCTGGTCAGTGATGGCGTCCTTGGCTTCTTGGATGATTTTGTCGTCCAACGGGTGCGGGTGAATCCCGTCATTGCGCCCTTTCAAACAGGTGCGCGGCACGTCTTCCCCCAGTTCCGCCGCTACGTTTTTCAGGACGCGGCTCAGATCGATCGTGTTCGCCTTAGGATGGCCCTCCACGTGGCGCTGGCGGACATATTCCACCTTGCCAATCAAGTCGTTGAGTTTGCGAATGCCCAGGCTAGCCATGATCTCCCGCACCTCGTTAGCAACGGAGTTGAAGAAATTGACCACATATTCCTTTTTGCCCTTAAACTTCTCGCGGTATTTCGGGTCCTGCGTGGCAATACCCACGGGACAAGTGTTGAGGTGGCACTTGCGCACATAGACACAGCCCATTGCGATGAGCGCGATGGTGCCAAAGTTGAACTCTTCCGCCCCCAGGATGGCCGCATGGATGATGTCCATGCCGCTGCGCAGACCGCCGTCCGTGCGCAGGGTCACCCGATCGCGCAAGCCATTGAGCATGAGGACTTGCTGGGTTTCCGCGAGGCCGATTTCCCAGGGCAAGCCGGCGTGCTTAATGGAAGAAATCGGGGAGGCGCCCGTGCCGCCCTCATGGCCGGAGACCAGGATGATATCAGCATTGGCCTTGGCCACGCCTGCGGCGATCGTCCCCACCCCAGACTCCGCCACCAGCTTGACGCACACGCGGGCCCGCGGGTTCACCTGCTTCAGGTCGTGGATCAGTTGGGCGAGGTCCTCGATGGAATAGATGTCATGGTGCGGCGGCGGGCTGATCAGCTGCACGCCGGGCTGGGTGCGGCGCAGCTTGGCGATGATCCCCTGCACTTTCATGCCCGGCAATTGTCCGCCCTCGCCCGGTTTAGCCCCCTGCGCCATTTTGATCTCGAGTTCCTCCGCGCTCGCCAGGTACTCAGCCGTGACCCCAAAGCGCCCGCTGGCGATCTGCTTGATCTTGGAATTGGCCCACTCGCCATTTTCATAGCGCTTGAAGCGCGCCGGGTCCTCCCCGCCTTCCCCTGAGTTCGACTTGCCGCCAATCTCGTTCATGGCCACCGCGAGGAGCTCATGAGCTTCCGGGCTGAGCGCTCCCAGCGACATTGCCGCCGTAGTAAAACGGGACCGGATGTCCTCAATGGGCTCGACCTCCTCTAGGGGAATCGCCCCCTGTTTGCCCGGGATAAGCTCGAAGAGATCGTGCAGGGAAACCGGCCGGTTGCGGGTGTAGTGTTCCACGTAGGCCGCGTAGTCCTCGGCCTTGCCCGTCTTCACGAAGGTGTGGAAATTCTTGATGAAGCCAGCGTCGATGGAGTGCCGCTCGCCCTCCCGACGGTAGCGGAAGTAACCCGGATCCCCCAGGTCATCCGGGCCCTGCGGCACCGCGTCCCCGTAGCCGCCAAAGTGGCGCGTCAGCGATTCCACCGCCACTTCAACAAAGCCAATCCCCTCAATCTGGCTCGGGGTGCCCGTGAAACACGCCTTGATCAACGCGCTGCCAATCCCCACCGCCTCGAAAATCTGGGCTCCTTGGTATGAAGACAGCACGCTGATCCCCATCTTCGACATGATTTTCAGCACGCCCTTCTCCAAGCCGCTCCGATAGTTCTTCATCGCCTTCAGAAAATCAGTCTGGGCCAATTCCTTGTGGCTCTCCACCATTTCCCGAACCGTCTCGTAGGCCAAGTAGGGGCAAACCGCCTGCGCGCCGTACCCGAACACCGCCGCCACCTGATGGGTGTCCCGGACTTCTCCAGAATCCACAATCAAGCTCAACAAAATCCGCTTCCGGATCCGGTTCAAGTGGTGGTGCACCGCCCCCGTCGCCATCAAGGCCGGAATCGGCACCCGCGTTTCATCCGTAGCCCGATCGCTCAGCACCAAAAGACGCACTCCCTCCAGCGCCGCTTGCTCCGCCGCTTCGCACAGGCGCTTCACCGCTGGCTCGAGCCCTTGAGGCCCCTCCACCGCCGCCCAGGTGGTGTCCAAGACGCGGGAGGGAAAGCCGGGAACCGCCTGGATGGCGCTCAGCTCCTGGGGCCAAAGCACCGGGCTTTCCAGGTGAATCACCTTGGCGTGCTCCGGCGTCTCCTTGAGAATGTTGCGGTAGTAACCCAGGGAGACCGATAGGGACATCACCAGGCGCTCCCGGATCGGATCGATCGGCGGGTTGGTCACCTGGGCGAACAATTGCTTGAAATAGGTGTACAGCAGGCGCGGCTTGCTGCTCAGCACGGCCAGCGGAGTGTCGTCCCCCATGGAGTGGGTGGCTTCAATCCCGTCGCGCAGCATCGGCACAAAGGCCATGTCCAGTTCCTCCTTGGTATAACCAAAAGCGGCCTGCTTCTGGGAAAGCCCCAGGATGTCCATTTCGCCTTCCAAGGCCTCTGGCGCAGGATTCACCATCGCCGAAAGCGAAATGCGGTTCGCCGCCAGCCACTCCCCATACGGCCGCCGCGTCGCCAGAGCTTGCTTGATCTCATCGTTGAAGCGCAGCAAACCCGACTCCGTGTTGATGCTCAACATCTCGCCCGGCCCAAGGCGTCCCTTGCGCAGAATGGTGTGGTCGTCCAGTTCCACCACCCCCACTTCCGAACCCAAGGTGAAGATGCCGTCCTCCGTCAACTTAAACCGAGACGGCCGCAGGCCATTGCGGTCGAGGCACGCCGCCACCGTCCGCCCATCCGTGAAGACCAGCGAAGCTGGTCCGTCCCAGGGCTCGCTAAAGCACTGGTTGTATTCGTAGTAGGCCTTCTGCTCGGGGGTGGTGAAGGGGTCGATCCCATAAGCCGGCGGCACCAACAGCGCCATGGCTTCCTCCGGCGAGCGGCCCGACATCACCAGCAGTTCCAAGGCCGAATCCAAACTGGCGGAGTCCGACTGCGTCGGATCCAGCATCGGCTGCAGATGGCGCACCCGGTCGCCCCAGATTTCGCTGGAGAAGTCGCTCTCGCGGCTGGACAGCCAGTTGCGGTTGCCCCGCACCGTGTTGATCTCGCCGTTGTGGCACAGCATCCGGAAGGGGTGGCAAAGCGACCAGGTCGGGAAGGTGTTGGTGGAGAAGCGCTGATGGTACAGGCAGAGCGCGGTCTCGTAGTCCGGGTCGTTGAGGTCGCTGTAAAACTTGCTCAAGACGGTAGGCAGCGCCAACGCCTTGTAGACGATGGTGCGATGCGAAAACGAGGGCACGTAGAAGTTTTGCACCTTTTCCGAGCGCAGGTGAATCCCAATCTGGCGGCGCCCAATATACAAGGTGCGCTCAAATTCGTCGTCGCTCATGCCCTGGCCGCGCTCAATGAAGAGATGGCAAATCGAAGGCCGGCAATCCCGCGCTTTTTGGCCCAATTCCTTCTCGTTGACCGGCACTTTGCGCCACCCGATCACGGTAAGCCCAAGGTTTTGCAAAATCAGCTTGGTAGCCAGTTTGGCGTTGTGCTTCTGCTCGTCCTCCTCCCGCGGCAGGAAGAAAACCCCCACCCCCAGATCGCTGTCATTTTTGAGCTCGTACTCGAACTCCTCCCGCAGCACCCGGCGGAATAATTTGTGGGGAATCTGCGTCAAAATGCCCGCGCCATCGCCCGTTTTCATGTCCGCTTCCGCCGCTCCGCG
>CALQKQ020000309.1 GCA_943331195.2 Akkermansia muciniphila
CCCCAACCCCTACCGGATAAAATAACTCAAATTCTCCAACTCCACCGCCAAATCCACATTGTTCACCACCACCGCTTCCGGCACCTCCAACACCACCGGCGCAAAATTCAAAATCGCCTGGATGCCGCACTCCATCAACTGATTCACCACCTGCTGCGCCCCCACCGCCGGCACCGCCAAAATCGCCATCTTCACCCGCTGCGCCCCAATCAACCCCGCCAACTCCCCCATCCCATAAATCGGCACCGCCGTCTGCACGCTCCGCGCCCGCTGCGGATCCATGTCAAACGCCGCCACAATCTCAAACCCCTCCTTGTTAAAACCCCCATAGTGCAACAGCGCCGCCCCCAAATTCCCCACCCCAACCAAAATCACCGGCTGCAAGCGCGTCGTCCCCAAAACCTGATTGATCCGCCCCGACAGCATCTCCACATTGTAACCCAACCCCCGCGTCCCAAAATTCCCAAAATACGCCAAATCCTTCCGCAACTGCGTCGACTTCACCCCCGCCGCCCGCGCCAACGCCTCCGAGGATACCGTCTCCAACCCATTCTCCCGCAGCCGCTGCAAACAGCGCTGGTAAATCGAAAGCCGGTAAACCGTTTTGCGGGGAATATCAATTCGGTCAGACATAGCAGATCACCCGCATACTCACCACTACCCCAGCCCCAGAAGCAAGCAAAAGCGCAGCCCCTCCCCTTCCCACTTTGCCCCGCACGAAAACTTGCACCCGCGCCGGACTGCGACACCTTGGCCCCCGCCCCAGCCTTCCCTGGCCAGGCACTTCAACCTACAACCGATCCCACTGCTAACGATGAAACTCATCCCCATGATCAGCTCCGGCATCGCCGGACCTCTCGGCGTCCTTCACCTCCCCCGCCTCTGGCAAAAAGCCTCCCTCGCCGCCGTCGACCGCCTCCACGACGACTACCCCGCCTGCGGCAAAGGCTACGACAACATGCTCCTCGAAGCCCTCGGCCTCGACCGCGAAGCCTTCCTCGCCTTCATCAAGGACCAAAAACCCACCTACCCCCAGTGCGAAGCCTGGATCCTCTCCCAAAAAGGCGGCGCCCTCGACCCCGAAGCCGTCCGCACCCTCAACAGCGCCATCGCCGGCTACCTCCACGACGACGCCACCCGCAAGGCCATCCTCGACGAAAATAACATCGAAGACAACGGCGCCATCAAGGACGCCGTCAATCTCAACAACCTCGACGACTGGAAGGCCTTCCACCGCGACATCCTCGCCTAATCCCCCTCCCAACTCACCCCAGAGGCCGGTCCGGTTCGCCGGTCCGGCCTCTTTGGCTCCGCCCCCTCCCCCCTCGCCTTGCCATTTGACGCCGCCCCCGCCCGCGCCCAGCATAGCCCTCCACGCCGCCCCCAGGCAAAACCTCCTTCAAATCGCCTGCCCACTCTCCTCCAAGCGCCCAGGACCACCCTGGCCGGAAATCCACTAGACCCACCCCCCTTCCCCGTGGCACGTTCCAAAGCAAAAATCTTTCAGCGCCACGCGAATTTCTATTTTCATTGAGACCCATGACCTGTATTTACAAAGGCATTATGAAGCCGGCTCCCCTCCTGCTGTTCCTCCCCCTCCTGCTCCCAGTCTACGCCCTGGCAGCTCGCCCCCTCGCCAAGCCGGAACTCCGCCTCGACGGCCGCTACTCCTTCAAAGATCGAGGCCGCCCCACCCCCTTCCGCATCGCCACCGACGAACTCCAACTCTCCGCCCCAGACGGCCATCGCCGCATCCCCGTCTCCGCTAAAGCCCACCTCCGCGATATCCAACAAGCCGCCCACGACCTCAGCGGCGGAGGCAAAAAATTCGACCTCATCGCCTACCCCGAAAACCGCCCTCCCACCGAACACAACCGCCGCGTCGTCACCAACCGCGTCTGCATCACCCTCAACGAAGGCATCGACCCCACCGCCATCGGCCTCGCCATCCAAGCCCAAGCCATGAAGGAGGTCTCCTACCTCCCCTTCGACTACATCCTCGAATTCGCCGACGCCGCCACCGCCATCACCTCCGCCGAAGCCCTCCAGTCCGTCCCCGGCGTCCTCAAAGCCCAAGTCCTCCTCGGCCAACAAGTCTACCCCGCCTACATCCCCAACGACACCTTCTTCGCCTCCGGCACCTCCTCCTACAACGTCAGCATCCTCGCCGACGGCGCCGATAAAGCCGTCACCCCCGGCCCCGGTACCTTGCTCGCCGCCGGCGCCACCAAGGCCTTCCAGTGGTATCTCAATAAAGACGCCTCCCGCCTCCAAGTCCCCGTCTCCATCCCCACCGTCTACGAAGACAAAGACCTCCCCCCCTTCGTCGACCCCGTCATCACCAAACTCTACCCCCGCTACTTCGAGTCCGTCATCGACCTCAACGTCATCCCCGCCTGGGACCTCCTCGGCCCCACCGGCTCCGCCATCGACGGCACCGGCGTCAAAATCGGCCTCGTCGACGACGGCGCTCAGGTCAATCCCATGCATCAGGACCTCAACATGCTCAATATCCTGACCGGGGAAGACCGCAACTTCCTCGACGGCGACCAGTCCGCCGCCTCCGTCGACCCCAAACGTTTCGACCCCACCCCACCCTTCTACCTCGGCAGCGCCCCCAACCACGGCACCGCCGTCGCCGGCCTCATCGTCGCCAATCGCAACAACAGCAAAGGCATCAGCGGCATCGCCCCCGACGCTAAACTCGCCGCCTACCGCGTCGTCGGCGCCTTCATCGATCCCGGCATTTTCGCCGACGCCGTCGCCTTCGGCTCCGAACGCCTCCCCGCCCTCACCACCACCACCAACCCCTTCGGCCTCCCCACCGGCAACGAATGGCGCCGCGGTGCCGTCAAATGCGATATCTCCAACAACGCTTGGACCTACAATACCAACGGCAACGACCTGATCCCCATGGATCTCTACATGCGCAAGGCCATGTGCTACGGCGCCACCGAAGGCCGCGTCAGCGCCGGCGTCGCCCGCGGCGTCATCTACGTCGTCCCCGCCGGTAACGACGGCGACAACCACGGCGACGTCAACTACTCCGGCCAAACCAACTCCCCCTACACCCTCACCGTCGGCGCCGTCTCCGACTGGGGCCGCCGCGTCAGCTACTCCGCCCCCGGCGCCGCCCTCCACGCCGTCGCCCCCTCCTCCGGCGGCGAAATGGCCCCCCGCATCGTCGCCGGTACCCTCAAACCCGCCTTCCCCCCCGTCCTCCCCGAAAACCTCGTCGACCGCGCCCTCGGCTGGACCCTCACCCCCAACGAGTGGGACGCCCCCTCCGCCGCCCGCCGCAACTCCCAACAAGTCGTCACCCTCAACACCCCCACCGCCGCCAACCAAGCCGCCGGCTACAACAACAACTTCGGCGGCACCTCCGCCGCCTGCGCCATGGCCAGCGGCGTCGTCGCCCTCATGCTCGAAGCCAACCCCGCCCTCGGCTGGCGCGACGTCCAAGAAATCATCATGCGCAGCGCCACCGTCGTCGACCCCATGTACGGCGAATGGCAATACAACCCCCTCGGCATGCCCGTCAGCCACAAATACGGCGCCGGCCTCATCGACGCCGAACACGCCGTCCGCCTCGCCAAAATCTGGCAAAACCTCGGCTCCCGCAACGGCCCCATCGGCTCCCTCGTCGGCACCATCGACTTCAAAGAGTGCAAAGGCGAATCCAAAAAACTCTCCGCCAATCTCCTCATCCCCGACAACACCTCCAACGCCCCCATCAAAACCGTCGTCAATCTCCAAATCGAACCCCCCTCCTCCAGCCTCCGCATCGAACACGTCGTCGTCCGCCTCAAAGTCTCCCACGGCCGCCGCGGCGACCTCGGCATCGTCCTCACCGCCCCCAAATCCGGCCAAGCCGACCGCCCCGTCGAAAGCTACCTCATGGTCCCCCACCGCGAGGATTATAATACCAACATCGGCCTCCCCGCCGAATCCAGCGGCGGCACCGACGCCGGCGTCATCGAAGGCGAATACTGGGACTTCACCACCGTCCGCCATTGGGGCACCACCTCCAACCAAAACCTCGCCCTGGGCCCCGATCAGCCCAACAACAACGGCCAGTGGACCCTCACCATCTGGGACAACACCAACAAAGGCGCCGTCACCAGCCCCAGCCTCACCGCCGCCAACCCCGAAGACCGCGTCTACGTCCCCGTCGGCAACCCCACCAACACCGGCACCGGTGCCGCCCGCATCACCTACGCCGAAATCATCTTCCACGGCAGCACCTCCCCCTCCAATAACGAACCCCCCACCGTCAATAACAACTCCTTCGTCGGCCTCACCGGAGCCCCCTTCCAAGGCTCCGTCCGCGGCGTCTCCGACACCAGCACCGACCCCAACAGCAATACCGCCCGCGCCGGCATCTACGACTACCGCATCCGCGTCCTCAACGGCCTCTCCGCCAACGCCCCCGAACTCATCATCGCCCCTAGCACCGCCGCCGAATACGCCATCGCCTTCCCCGGCTCCCCCGCCGTCTCCCCCGCCCACCTCCGCTTCGACCGCAAAACCGGCCTCCTCACCAACGCCCCCTACCCAGGCATCACCGGCATCCCCCCCTTCAAACCCCTCCCCAAGGCCTCCTGGCAAGTCGAACTCCGCGCCACCTCCATCTTCGGCACCACCCGCCGCCAAATCCCCTTCCACGTCCGCGACTCCCTCAGCTACAACGAATTCAAACTGCTCTACTTCACCCCAGGTGAACTCGCCAACCCCGCCATCTCCGGCGACAGCGCCGACCCCGACCACGACGGCCTCCCCAACCTCATGGAATACGGCATGGCCGGCAATCCCCGCCTCGCCGAACCCGCCCTCCTCCCCACCCA
>CALQKQ020000310.1 GCA_943331195.2 Akkermansia muciniphila
ACGGTGACGCTGGTGGCGAGTTTGTGGCGGAGGTTGCCCTGGATGCGCTGGATGGCGGCCTCGGTGTCGCGCGGCGTGGTGGCGCTGGCCTTGGATCCGCTAGAGCTGGCGGGCGTGGGAAGGACCGCCTTTTGCTCCGTTTGAATCAACTTTTCCGTGGCGCGGACGGTGAGGGCTTGGCGCAACACTTTGTCAGCGATGAGAGCTTGAAGGGCGTGGTCGCGCAGGCCGAGAATGGCCTTGGCGTGCCCGGGCGTGAGGCGGCCCTGGCTGAGGAGGGATTTGACTTCGGGGGCGAGGTCGAGGAGGCGCATGGCATTGGCCACGGTGGCGCGATTTTTGCCGACGCGCTGGGCGATGTCCTCTTGGCGCATCCCAAATTCCTTGGCCAGGCGCGCGTAGGCTTCGGCCTCTTCGATGGGATTGAGGTCTTCGCGCTGGAGGTTCTCGATCAGGGCCATCTCCAAAACCTCGCGGTCGGAGGCTTGGCGCTCGATCACCGGGACATCGGTCAGGCCGAGTTTTTCAGAAGCGCGGAAGCGGCGCTCGCCGGCGATGAGTTCGAGGCGGCCATTGACCCGGCGGACCGTGAGCGGCTGGATGATGCCGTGCTCGCGGATGGAATCCATCAATTCCGTGAGCTGTTCTTCGCGGAAGTGCTTCCGCGGCTGCATCGGGCTGGCGGTGATGTCGGAAAGGGGGACGCGGACGACGCGGTCGCCCACGGCGATAGGGGCGGCCTCAACGGGGGCTGGGCTGGCGCCGGGGCTGAGCACTGGCGCGGCGGTCCCGCGACGGGAGGCGCCACTGATGAGGGCGCCGAGACCCTGGCCGAGTGCATTTTTGCTCATAGGCTTTCATCCTAGGCGGACCCTGAGCGATTTTCCAGGAAAGAATCGGCTGGGCTGGCCCCAGTGGGGAGGGAGGCGGCGGACTCGCCATTGCCAGGCGGCGGCGATGCCGGATGAGTGGCGAGTGAAAATCCATTCTCCTTCAGACCTGGCGGGGCGGGCGCGCCTCCACTGGACCTCCGACCGCTTGCAGCGGCTCATGGCGGGGAAGCGGCTGCCGCTGCACCCGGTGACGCACGCGGCCTTTCTGCATGTGACGGGCCTGATGAGCGACGACGCCTCGGTGACCTCAGGGCAGGTCAAAAAATACCTGCAGATCAATCACATGATTAGCCTGATTGCGCCGCCCTTTCGGGCCTTGGCGAAGGCCATGCCGGGTCGGACCCTCACGCTGTTAGACGCGGGCTGTGGCAATTCCTACCTGTCTCTGGCCTTTGCCTTTCTGGCGCGCGAGGCCAACGCGGGGCGCCTCCCGCAAATCGCGGACTGGAAAGACACCGCCTTCGACCTGCAAGTCATCGGGGTGGACAGCAACGCCGAGGTCATCCGGCAATCGCGCGAGCGCGCCGAGGCCCTGGGATTGGGCGAGGTGATGTCGTTTCAAGCGGTGCCCTTGAGCGCGGCGGTGCTGCCGGATCGCCTCCACGCCGTGATGGCGCTGCACGCCTGCGACACCGCGACCGACGAAGCCTTGGCGCTAGGGCTGCGGCGGCAGGCGGACCTGCTCGCGGTGGCACCCTGTTGTCAGGCGGAACTGGCGCAGCATTTCAAAGCCTTGGCGGCGCGCTCCGGTGGAAGTCACCCCCTGGAAGTGATTCTGCATTCGCCCAACTTGCGGCGCGACACCGCCGCGACCTTCACCGACGCCCTGCGCCTAGCCCTGGTGCGGGCCCTGGGCTATGAAGCCACCGCCACCGAATTCATCCCCTCGGCCCACACCCCAAAAAACCGCCTCCTCCTAGCCGAGCGCCGCGGCCGCTACAACAAAGCCGGCCTAACTTCCTTCCTGGCCCTCAAAACCGCGTCCGGAGAAGCCACCCTAGCCCTGGAGCGGGCCGTGCAGGATCTGCTGCAGGAACGCTTTCCGGATGGAAACTAGGCTAGGGCCAAAGCGGGCCGTGGCGGCTTACTCGGTGGCGGGGGGCTTTTGGAAGGCGGAGAGGAAGAGGCAGGTGGCGGCGATGCAGATGGCGGCGTCGGCGACGTTGAAGGCGGGCCATTGCATGAATTTGAGGTCGAGGGAGACGAAGTCGACGACGTAGCCGCGGAAGATGCGGTCGACGAAGTTGCCGCAGACGCCGGAGATGAGGAGGGCCACGGCGACGCGGCTGAGGCGGGTGGGGAAGGCACCAGTGCGCCAGAGCCACGTGATCAGGCCGAGGGCGATGAGGGAGACCGCGCCGAAGATGTAGTTAGCGCCCTTGGCGCCGTTGGCCATGCCGAAGGCGACGCCGGTGTTATGCACCCGCACCAGGTCGAAGAAGCCGGGAATGACGGTGAGGTAGTCGTGAGTGAACTCCGAGGGTGGGGCGAATCGGGTCACGGTCCACTGCTTGGTGGCCTGGTCGAGGATAAACAGGGGAAGCGTTAGGAAGAGGAGCAGGGAGCGCATGGCGGGGCCACCTGATGGCGTCCGGCGCTGCTGGAGGCAACCGCAGTTACCGGTAAACCAGCCAGACGGCGATGAAGATGGCGACGGCTCCCACGAGGTCCAAGGCCATGCCGGCGCGCATCATGCGGGTGAGGGGGACGAGGCCGGTGCCGTAGGCGAGGGCGTTAGGGGCAGTGGAGACGGGAAGCATGAAGCCGAAGCTGCAGGCGAGACTGACGGCCATGGCTACGGGGATCACGGGCAACTGACCGGCCTGGGCCACTGCGATCATGAGCGGGATCATGACATTGGCCGAGGCCGTGTTGGAGGTGGCTTCGCTGAGGGCTAGGCTGAGGGCGATGCCGGCGGCGACGAGGAGCCAGAGGCCGGGTTGCCCCAGGGAGGCGCTCAGGCCATAGCCCATGGCTTTGGCTAGGCCGGTATTGAAGATGAGGGTGCCCAGGGAAAGACCGCCCGCGAAGAGAAAGATGGTGCCCCAGTCGATGCGCTCGGCCTCTTGCCACGTTAGGCTGAAGCGCCACTCTTTGAGGTTTACCGGGAGGAGAAAAACCATGAGGCCGCAGAGCAGGCCGATGGTTTCCTCGGGGAGGTGTCGGCTGATCCACTGACTGCTCGGAGTGGGGCCGCCTGCCAGCATTTCCGCTAGGCCTGGCCACATCCAGAGGGTGATGGCGAGGGCGAAGAGGAAGGCGGTGTTGCGCTCGCCGGGTCGGAGGGGCCCGAGGGCGGCGCGCTCCTGTTGCAGGGCGGATTCCAGGGCGCGGCGGTCTTCGAAAACGATGCCGCGGGGCCGCAAGAGCCAGAGCAGGAAGACCATGAGCACGGCGACGAGGGGCACCCCTAACTTCATCCAGTCGAGGAAGGAGACGGTGGTTCCAGTCAATTGGCGGAGGAAGCCGATGGCGATGATATTGGGGGGAGTGCCGACGGGGGTGCCGAGTCCGCCCACCGAGGCGGAGAAGGCGATGAGGAGGATGATGTCGGCTTGGGCGCGGGGGCGGGCGGCGAGCTGCGGGGTGGTGGCGAGGACGCCGAGGGCGATGGGGATCATCACGGCGGTGGTGGCCACGTTGCTCATCCACATGGAGAGCAGCGCGGTCATGCCGCCGAGGGCGGCGTAGAGGGTGAGGGGGGAGCGGAGCACCCCGCGGCGGGTGAGGAGCCAGAGGGCGAGGCGGCGGTCCAGGCCGTGTTTGCGCATGGCTTCGGCGAGGAAGAAGCTGCCGATGAAGAGGAAGACGGTAGGGGAGGAAAAGGGAGCGAGGACTTCCTTGTCGCGGGCCACTTCTAGCGGAATGCAGAGAGCGGGGGCCAGCAGCGCGGTCGCGGCCATGGGAATGGCCTCGGTCATCCAAAAAATAACCGCTAGAGCCAGCACGGCGGCGAGGCGCTGCGCTTCGGGGCTGAGCCCCGGCAGGGGGAAGATCAGCAACAGGATCATGGCCAGGGGGCCGAGCACCATGCCGACCCGTTGCCGCCATTGTTCGAAGAGCGACTCCAGCTGGGCGGGCCGGTCGGAGGAGGAGGAATCGGGGAGGCTCATGCGGGCAAAGGCGGCATCATGCCAGGCGGGCCGGGGCTGGCGAGCGGATTCGGCGCGCCGATGCGGCGCGCCGATGCGGCGCGCCAACGGGGCGGCCGACGCCTGGCCTGGGCAAAAGGCCCTGGGTTTGGGCGCCCCAACGGGGCCCAACAAGGTAGGCCCGGGCAAGGCCCTGGGTATCATCGGGCATCAAGCGAACGAGCCCTAAAGGGGCGACTTAATGATTAGACCGCCCCTTGGGGACTTGGGCGCAGCAGAAGGGCTGCCGAGGGCAAATGATTTGGTAAAGGGCGGCGGCGCGAGCGATCGCGCCGCGCCGACTTGGCGCAGGCTGGGGCGGCGGGGGCCTAGGCGAGGCGGTTGACGGCGCTGAGGACGGCTTTGATGGAGGCGAGTTCGATGTTGGTATCGACGCCGGCGCCCCAGCCGGAGCGGCCGTCGGGGCGGGTGATTTTGAGGTAGGAGATGGCGCTGGCGGTGGCGCCGGCGCTGAGGGCGTGCTGTTTGAAATCGCTGACTTCGAAGGCGGGGACGCCGTTGGCGATGAGGGCGTGGACGAAAGCGGCGATGGGGCCATTGCCGGTGCCGGTGAGGTGGACTTCTTCGCCGAGGTGGCGAGCGGAGACGCGGCACTGGAAGACACTGTCGGTGCCATCGGCGTGGAAGTGGTGCAGTTCCCACGGGCGGCAGCGCTCCACGTATTCTTCCCAGAACATGGCTTTGAGTTCGGTGCCGCTGACTTCGCGGCCGAGGCGGTCGACGAGGTCGTTGGCGAGGGGGCCGAATTCGCGCTGGAGGTCTTTGGGGAGATCGATGCCGAATTCGCTTTC
>CALQKQ020000311.1 GCA_943331195.2 Akkermansia muciniphila
ACGCTGTAAGGCAGCAACTCCGGCTCCCCGCTCCAGGCATTGACGCTCCCAATGTTCAAGACATTCCCCCGGTTCGCCCGCAACTGCGGCAGCGCCGCTTTGATCAAAAGAAAGGGAGCCAGAGTGTTGACCTCTAGCATCTTCATGAAAAAAGCCGCATCCGTGTTTTCAAGGTTCCCCTGCGCCACCAGCGCCGCATTGTTCACCACCGCATCCAGCCGCCCAAAACGCGCCACTGCCAAATCCACCAGGCGCTGCGGACATCCTTCCTCCCGCAAATCCTCCACCAAGGCCACCGCCACCTCCCCGCCCAAGCCCGCCACCACCTCCGCCGCCAAATCCCCCTCCAACCCGTGAATCACCACCCGCGCCCCCTCCGCCACACACCGCACCGCGATCGCTTTCCCAATGCCCGTAGCACTGCCCGTGATCACTATAACTTTTTGGTGAAGGCGCATCGCAGAAGAAGTTGTTTTTTGATTTTAGTTAGGTAAAATCATCCCCTCACACCGGCCGCAGCACCGCCTTGACCACTTCCCCCCGGTGCATCTTCTCAAACGCACTCTGCCATTCCGTGATCGGCCACACCCCCCCAATGATCGGCCTCACGTTGAGTTGGCCACTCGCCAACATCGCAATGACCCGCTCCCAAATCGTCCAGTGGTGACTGAAACTGCCCTGCAAGGTAATGTTCTTCTGCACCAGCGGATCCAAATTAAACCCCAGCGGCTGCGGCCCCCAACCCACCTTGCTAATCCATCCAGCCGGCCGCACCAACTCCAGTGCCAATTGCAAGGTCACACTCGCCCCAGCCGCATCGATCACCCCATCGCACCCCAGCCCGTCCCGCTGCCGCGCCCATTCCCGCGCGTCCCCCATGATCACCTCGCAGCCATATTGCCGCGCGATCTCCAGCCGCGCCGCATCCTGGGGCAAGCCCACCATCGCCACCTCCGCCCCACACAGCCGCGCCATCGCCGCACACAAGATCCCAATCGTCCCCGGCCCTAGCACCACCACCCTATCTCCCGGCTCAATCCGCGCATTTCTCACCACCGCATTGTAGGCCACACAGCAGGGCTCCGTCAGGCAGGCCTCCTCAAACGGTACCTGCGCCGGCACCTCGTGCAAAATCCGCGACGGCACCCGCACATACCGCGTCATCGCCCCATTCACCCCATAGCCAAATCCCTTGCGCGTCGGATCCAAATTGTAGAGCCCCCGCCGACTCATTGGATTGTTAGGACTAATGACGGCCGCCGTTTCCGAGACCACCCGGTCCCCCTCCGCCCATCCCTCCACCCCCGGCCCCACCGCCACGATGTGCCCCCCAAATTCATGCCCCAACACCACAGGATAGTTCACCGGCCACGAATGGTCCGCCGTCCACTGGTGCAAGTCGCTGCCGCACACCCCCACATTGGCCACCTCCACTAGCACCTCCCCCAGCCCAATCGTCGGCACATCCACCTCCCGAATTTCCACAGACCCCTTCTCCGGCGCAAAGTTGACCACAGCAGCTGATTTCATATAATGGTTCGTGTTTGAAGTAAAAATAAAATGTCAGGAGAAGGCCGCCACGTCCTGGGCGTGGATCGCCTGGCAAATCAGCCGCAGCGAGGCCTCCAAGTCGCCATCCGCCGTTTTGAAGGCGTCCGCATCAATCGTCAGAGGCGCTCCCAGCACCACCAAAGGCGCCCCATACTGCGGGCACAGAATGGCCTGCTCCAAGCTGAGGCCGCCCACCGCTTGCACCGGCACCCGCACTGCCTCCACCACCTCCCGAAGCTGGTCCAGCGGGCTGGGCATGCGCTGCCCCGCCGCCGCCAGGCCGCGCCGCTCGTCATAGCCAATGTGGTGAATCACATAGTCGCAGCCAAGGTCCTCGAGGAACCGGGCCCCCGCCACCATGTCAGGACAAATCATGTTATCGCCCATGACCCGACAGCCAAAATCCGCCCCCGCCTTGACCACGCACTTGATCGTCTCCGCATGGGCCCGCGCCATCACCACTACGTGGCTCGCCCCCGCCTGCGCCATCATCTCGGCCTCAAGATAGCCCCCATCCATCGTCTTCAGATCGGCCACAATCGGAATCCCCGGGAAAGCCTTCCGCAGCGCCCGGACCCCGTGCAGCCCCTCCGCTAAAATCAACGGAGTGCCCGCCTCCAGCCAGTCCACCCCCGCCCGCAGCGCCAGCGCCGCCGTCTCCAGGGCTTCGTCGATGTTGGTCAGGTCGAGGGAAATTTGGACGATGGGTTTCATAAAAAGCGGAACGCTGCCTCAGCAACGCCCCACCAAGCAATCCGCTTTCGCAGCAATCAAGACCAAAGACGACTCCCCCGCCAACCCTAGCCAAGCACCTCCCCGCCCCTGCGGGAGCGCCGCCGCCACACCGCCAGACCAATCCCCCCCACGATCCCCGCCGCCAGCGCCCCGCGCCCCGCCACGCCCAGCCCCGCAGGCGGCTGCGGCACCCGCACCGGCGGCGTCTCGTCCCCGGCAATCAAAATCCGCCACCCCACCTCCTCTCCCGGCACCCGCGCCGTCCCGCCCAGCCAAAAAAGCACATCGTGAGGATTGCCCGTCGGCATGGAAAAGCGCAGCTCCGGGACGCCCGGCTCCCAACGATACTGCATCACCGCCATCTGGTGCCCCCGCCCCGCCTCGCCCGGCTCCACCCCCACCGGCAACTCCGGATCCGGCCGATCCGCATCCGACAATTCCCCCTCCGCCACCTGCCCCAAAGGCACCGGCCCCGCCGGAGTCACTAACCGCAACACTTCCCCCATAGCCGCCACCGCCGCCGCCCGGTCTTTCAGCAGCGGATGTTGCGAATAGTCCACGCTCAACACCAGCGACACCTGCCCAGAGGCCTCCGGACTGCACTTCGCCAAAATAAAGGCCCCCGCGTGGCCCCGGGCCATGCCCGGAACCAACGCGAGTCCTAACGATAAACCAAGCGCCGCACCCCTCACTTGGCAGCCCAGCGCAAAATGCGACCAAACGAGTTCCATTCGGTCTCCAAGATGTTGCCATCCAAGTCAAAGCTGATGCCGTGAGGCGAAGTCACCGTGCCCGTGCGCCACTGCGCCGGCTTCATTCCCGGCGTATTGGTTTCCCCGGGCGCATCGTTGACCCCCAGGCTCGCCACTAGCTTCCCTTCCTTGTCAAAAACCGAAACCCGCCCCGCGATTTCCGCGACGCACATCAAATCGCCGTGGAAACTAGCCGAAGACGGGCGGCGCAAGTCCTTGTCCGCCACGACCCCAATCAAGTTGCCGTCCAAGTCGAGGTGCAAAATCCGGTTGTTGCCGCGGTCGCAGGCCAGCACCCGCGCCGGGGTGAAACGGGTGTCGATAAAGATCTTGTGGGTGTTGCTCAGCTTGAGGGGCTCGCCCTGGCCGCCAAAGACTTTCTTGAACTTGCCGTCTTTGTCGAAAACGAAGATCCAGTCCTTGCCGTAGCCGTCCACCACGTAAATGTCTCCATTAGGGGCCACGTCGCAGTTTGTCAGGCTCAACCCCGCCGCCGCCTGCGCTGCCGGGAAGGAAGCCTTAGGAATTTCCAACACCGTCTTCCCCTCCAGGTTCATTTTCACCACCCGGCCTTCGCCCAACACCGCCGCATAAATGAATTCGCCCGCAGCCTCGCGGTGAATCACAAACCCATGCAAGCTGCCCGGCGTGCCCGCCAAATGCCGCAAGTATTTGCCATCCTTGCTATACACCTGAATGCCGCCCTCCGCCTGACCCTGCACGCTGACATAAATCAACCCAGCGCTGTCCACCCGAATCTCCCCGTGCCCATCACCAATGGTGGCCTTGCCCGGCGGCGGAACAATGAAGTCCGGAGTCAAGGTGTAGGTAGGAGCAGCCCAGAGGGAGCCGGCGGATAACACCACCGCAGCGAGAGGAAGAAAGCAACGCATCATAAGACCCGCAGAATGGGAGCGGACTCCCCTCAAGGTCAACCTTAAAGCCGCAGCCCCCTGCAAGAATTCGCCCCGCCACCCCCAACCGCGCCAGGGAACCCTCGTCCCCCTGGCGCGCCCAGCCCGACGCCGCCTCAGGAAGCCGCTAGGGCCGCGCTGAGCAGTTTTTCCAGCTTAACAATATCAATGGCAAATTTGCGGATGCCCTCGGCCGTTTTCTCCGTGGCCATGGCGTCATCATTCAAGGCCAAGCGGAACGACTTCTCGTCGTAAACCCGCTTCGGAATATCCCGCGCCAAAGAATCCTCCGGGTCCAACTTGCGCGCCAGCGGCTCATCGCAGGCCGCCAATTCCGCCAACAGCGACGGGGCAATCGTCAGAAGATCGCAACCCGCTAACTCCGTGATCTCACCCTTGTTGCGGAAGCTCGCCCCCATGACCTCGGTGGCGTGCCCGTGCTTTTTGTAGTAATGGTAAATCTCCGTCACCGAAAGCACGCCAGGGTCTGCCTCCGGCGCATAGTCCTGCTTGGTCGAGGCCTTATACCAATCCAGAATCCGCCCCACAAACGGCGAGATCAATTTCACCCCCGCGTCCGCACAGGCGATCGCCTGCGGCAACGAAAACAACAGCGTCAAATTGCAGTTGATCCCTTCCCGCTGCAAAATCTCAGCGGCCTTGATCCCTTCCCAGGTGGAGGCGATTTTAATCAGAATGCGCTCCTTGGCGATGCCCTCCGCCGCGTAATCCGCAATCAATTTGCGGGCCTTAGCCACCGTGCCCTCGGTGTCAAAGGAAAGCCGTGCATCCACTTCCGTAGAAACCCGCCCAGGCACGATGTTGAGGATTTCCTTGCCAAAAAGAATCAAGACGCGGTCAATC
>CALQKQ020000312.1 GCA_943331195.2 Akkermansia muciniphila
GTCCTCCGCCCCGTCCTGCTTGCTCCCATTGCGAAACAAAAAATCCTTCAAGGAATTCTTGTGCAGCACCCGGTGCACCCGCACTCCAGCTTCCACCACTTCAAAATAAATCCGGTAGCCCTTGGCCCGGTAGCGGTAGAGCGGCTTGCTGTCGCGCTCAATCTGCCCAAAGCGCACCCCGTCCGGCTGGCGCAAGTCCTCCGGCGTCACCTTGAACTCCGTGAGCAGCTCCAGCTGCAGCATGGTGTCCAATTGCGAGATCTCCGCCGCACTGATTTCGTTGAAAATAACCTGAAACACGGCGCACCATTCCCTCTGGTGCCCCCTTTGCAAGCGCTACCAGGACGCCCCCCCCGCAGGCCTTGACGCCTGCCCCCTTCCGCGTTTGGCTGCTCGCTCATGAAGTCCCTTGCCCTTGCTCTGCTCCTCCTCGCCAGCCCCAGCTGCTCCCTCATCACCGTCCCCGTGAAAACCGCCGGCAGCATCGTCAACACCACCGTCAAGACCTCCGGCAAGGTGGTCGAAGCCCCCTTCAAGGCCGCCAGCGGCGGCTACCGCCAAGCCCCCGCCAACCCCGCCCCCTCCAAAACCAGCTCCACCCAGCCCTAGCGCTCCCCGCTCCCCGCGCCCCCGCCCCGCTCGGCCCCCAACCGCGCCTCCCCCCGCCCACTTCCACAAACTAGGTGACAAAAGCGACACAATCGGCCTGAAATGCCCCTTTTTTGCCCTCAAGGGCCACGCCATTCCACCGCAGCCCCCTCCGCAAACCACCCCTTCTCAGCCCGCCTCAACGCCCTTTGTGACAATATCGCCACACGAACTCTTTAGACTATGAGAGGCAGCCATGGTCACCATTCAGCAGGTCCGTCGCCCCCGCTGCGGCCCTTCCCTAACTCTAGTCAACTCCCACCATGAAAAAACTCTTCAAGCTGCCCTTGATGGCCGCCCTCGCCTTCGGTCTCAGCTCCTGCGGCAGCAAAGACAGTGCCAAAGCCACCGCCTCCATCAAGGTTTCCGGCTCCAATACCATGGCCCAAGTCGGCACCGCCTGGGCCGAAAACTTCACCGGCGCTAAGGTCTCCGTCGCCGGCGGCGGCTCCGGCATCGGCATCGGCGAACTCACCGAAGGCCGCATCGATATCTGCACCAGCAGCCGCCCCATGAAACCCGAGGAAAAAGCCAAAATCAAAGAAAAACAAGGCAAGGAACCCGTCGAATTCGTCGTCGGCTATGACGCCCTCGCCGTCTTCGTCAATCCCGGCAACCCCCTCATGGAAATCTCCCTGGAACAACTCAAGGAAATCTATTGGGAAGGCGGCAGCATCACCACCTGGGAACAAGTCGGCCCCGACGGCCTCACCGGCCCCATCGCCGTCCTCGGCCGCGAAAATACCTCCGGCACCTACGAATTCATTCACGACGCCGTCGTCGGCAAAAACGCCGCCGGCGAAAAACTCAAATTCCGCGGCAACATCTCCTCCCAAAGCAGCTCCCAGTCCATCATCGATAACCTCGCCACCGTGAAGTCCTCCATCGGCTACGACGGCATGGCCTTCAAAAACGACAAGGTCAAATGGCTCGCCGTCTCCAAAAAAACCGGTGAACCCAGCGTCCTCCCCGACGCCAACGACGCCCGCAGCGGCAAATACCCCCTCGCCCGCAAACTCTACCTCTACACCATCGGCGAACCCGCCGGTGCCACCAAGGAATTCATCGATTTCGCCCTCTCCGAAGCCGGCCAAAAGCTGCTCTCCGCCACTGGATACGTCTCCCTAAAATAAGGTCGCAGCGGCGGAACCAGCGCCCCTTCCCGCTGGTTCCGCCCCTCCCCCTCCCCTCCCTCGCATGAGCCGACGAACCCCTTCCCGAGGCTGGCGCGCTACCCTCTCTAGCGCCGCCGACTGGATCGAAAAACCCATCGAAGCCCTCATCCGGGCGTGCGGCTGGAGTTCCATCGTGCTCGTCGCCGCCATTTTCTGCTTCGTCTTCTGGTACGCCGCCCCCCTCTTGCCCAAGATCGATTGGCTCGGCCCAGACGGCTTTTTCACCTCCACCAACTGGCACGCCAAGGAGCGCGAAGGCGCCACCTACGGCGTGCTCGCCATGATCATCGGCAATTTCGCCGTCGCCGCCGTGGCCATGGTCATCGCCATCCCCTTCGGCCTCGCCGCCGCCGTCTACATCAGCGAATTCGCCGGCCCCCGCTCCAAAGAATGGTTCAAAGTCGGCATCGAAATCCTCGCCGCCATCCCCTCCATCGTCTGGGGCTTCATCGCCATTACCATGATCGGGCCCCTCCTCATTAAATATGCCGGAGCCACCATGGGCACGAACCTCCTCAATGGCGGCATCGTCCTCGGCCTCATGTCCATCCCTCTCATCGTCTCCCTCGCCGAAGACTCCCTCCGCGCCGTCCCCGACAGCTTCCGCGAAGCCGCCATGGCCCTCGGCGCGAACCGCTGGGAAATCGTCTACCGCGTCCTCTTCCCCGCCGCCCGCAGCGGCCTCCTCGCCGCCTGCATGCTCGGCGTCGGTCGCGCCATCGGCGAAACCATGGCCGTCCTCCTCGCCACCGGCAACAAAAACCAAATCCCCACCTCCCTCACCGATCCCATCACCACCCTCACCGCCACCATCGCCAGCGAAATGGGCGACGCCGAAGCCGGCAGTCCCCACTCCCAATCCCTCTTCACCATCGGCCTCCTCCTCCTCGTCATCACCTGCGCCATCAACCTCACCGCCAACCTCGTGATCCGCGGCAACAAGCGCCAGAGCTAACTGACATGTCCTCCGCCAATCCCTTCATCCCCTCAGCCTACGAACTGGACAAGGAAAAGCGCGCCCAGCTCGCCCGATGGTCCACCCTCGCGGTCACCGTGGCCCTGCTCATCCCCGTCGCCCTCATCCTCACCCTCATCGCCCTCAAGGCCCAGCCCGCCCTCTCCTGGGAATACCTCACCGGCGACGTCTCCCGCTCCGGCGCCGCCGGCGGCATCTGGGGCCCCCTCATGGGCACCTTCTACCTCACCCTGCTCTGCCTCGCCATCGTCGCCCCCATCGGCATCCTCGCTGGCGTCTACATCCACGAGTACGCCCCCGACAACGCCTTCACCCGCGCCATCATGGTCGCCGTCACCAGCCTCGCCGGCGTCCCCAGCATCGTCCACGCCCTCTTCGGCCTCGGCGCCTTCGTCGCCACCCTCGGCATGCCCAAAGGCCTCCTCACCGCCGCCATGACCCTCTCCGTGATGACCTTGCCCGTCATCATCACCAGCACCCGCGAGGCCCTCTCCTCCGTGCCCAAAAACTTCCGCGAAGCCTGCTGGAACCTCGGCGCCTCCCGCTGGCAAACCATCCGCACCATCGTCCTCCCCAACTCCTTCGGCGGCATCCTCACCGGCGTCATCCTCGTCATCGCCCGCGCCGCCGGCGAAACCGCCCCCATCATGTTCATGGGTGCCGTCATGTGGCTGCGCATCGCCCCCGCCGGTCCCGAGCGCCTCATGCCCTACGGACTCAACGACGAGTTCATGGCCCTCTCCAATCACCTCAATCTCATCTCCAAGGACATCCCCGGCATGCCCGAAGAAATGAAATTCGGCAGCGCCCTCGTCCTCCTCTCCCTCATCCTCTTCATCAACGGCATCGCCTCCCTGGTGCGCCTCCGCCTCCGCCGCCGCAAGCGCTGGTAAAACTCCCCTTCCCCTCATTCCCATGTCCCCCGCCCATTTGGAGCTGCGCGATCTCTCAGTCTGGTATGGCTCAAAAAAAGCCCTCGACGAAGTCTCCTTCTCCGTCCCCCGACACCACGTCCTCGGCATCGTCGGCCCCGCTAACAGCGGCAAGTCCAGCCTCCTCAAAACCATCAACCGCACCCTCGAATTCATCGACCACGCCCGCACCGAGGGCACCGTCCTCCTCGACGGCGAAAACGTCCGCGACATCCCCAACGTCTACTCCCTGCGCCGCCGCATCGGCATGGTCTTCCCCCTCCCCGTCGGCCTCCCCCTCAGCATCTACGATAATGTCGCCTACGCCCCCCGCCGCATGGGCATCCACCACAAACCTCAACTCGACGCCTTAGTCGAAAACTGCCTCCGCGACGCCGTCCTCTGGGACGAAGTCAAAGACCGCCTCGACCTCCTCGGCACCAAGCTTTCCGGCGGTCAACAACAGCGCCTCACCCTCGCTCGCGCCCTCTCCCTCGAACCAGAAATCCTCTGCCTCGACGAGTTCTCCATCGCCATCGACCCCGTCACCACCATGAAAATCGAGGAGGTCCTCATGCGACTCAAAGAACGCATGACCATCATCCTCGTCACCAACCTCACCCAACAAGCCCGCCGCATGGCCGACGCCGTCGCCTTCATCAACGCCTCCCAACTCGTCGAGTGGGGCCCCACCGAACAACTGTTCAACCAGCCCGCCAAAGAACTCACCGGCCGCTATCTCAACGGCGAATTCGGCTGAGCCCTCCACCCTTCTCGGCCCTCCCTCCCCCTTCCCCCCTCCCCCCCTCCCCTTTACATGCAAGAAGGCGTCAGCATCGACATCCGCGACTACAGCCTGTGGTATGGCAAATTCCAAGCCCTGCTCGGCGTCTCCGCGCAAATCAAACGCGGCATCATCACCTCCCTCATCGGCCCCAGCGGCTGCGGCAAAACCACCCTGCTGCGCTCCTTCAACCGCATCAACGAGCGCTACGGCAACGTCTCCACCCAAGGCCTCATCACCATCCTCGGCAAAAATATCCTCGACCCCGACGTCTCCGTCGCCGCCCTCCGCAAACGCGTCGGCATGGTCTTCCA
>CALQKQ020000313.1 GCA_943331195.2 Akkermansia muciniphila
GGAACCGCCGCTTCGCGCTCGGACGGGGTATCGCCACCGACCCCAAGGTGAAGGTTTTTTCCAGCGCGGAGCTCGGAGTTGAGGGCGACTGGTCGGCGGCGTTTCCCTTGTCGCTGGGGCGCTTTCCCCTCCAGGGCTCAGGGAAACGCTACGTGCATGGAGGCATCAGCCTGCAGGAAGTGCTGCTGCCAGTGGTCAGGATCCATAAAGCCCGCGCCGACGACACTGGGCGCGTCGAGGTGGAACTCCTGCGGGTCCCCTCCAAGATCACCACCGGACAGCTTTCCCTCTCCCTCTACCAGGACCAGCCCGCTCTCGGCAAAACCCTCGGCCGCAGTCTGCGCATCGGCCTTTTCGCCAAAGACGGCACTCTCTTGTCGGAATCCAAGACCGTGGCTTTCGATTCCTCCGCAGTAGAGCCCCGCCAGCGCGAGACCTCTTTGCTGTTGACCCTTTCCCACGCCGCGGACGCCTTCAACAATCAAGAGGTGTTCCTCCGCTTGGAAGAAACCGTGGCTGGCACCTCGCAGGTCATCACTTACAAAACGCATCCCCTAAAGCTTCAAAAACCTTTCACTAGCGATTTCGATGAACTCTGATCCTGAACCCGTTTTGCCGGAGGAACCTTTCGTGGCCGCGCCACGGCAACTCAGCCCCTTGGATCAGAAGATCCTCCAGCACTTCCCTGGACTCGTGGTCAGGAAAGATCTCACTAACGGCCTGAAGCAGAACGCCGTGGTCCCAACCTACGTGCTGGAATACCTGCTCGGCCAGCACTGCGCGACCGAAGACAACGACGTGATCAAGTCCGGCCTGGAATCGGTGCAGCGGATTCTAGCCAAACACTACGTGCACCGGAGCCAAGCTCCCCTGGTGCGATCCACCATCAAGGAAAAGGGACGGCACAAGGTGATCGATAAACTCACTGTCGATCTCAACGACAAGGGTGGCTTTTACGAAGCCTCCTTCACCAATCTGGGGCTCAAAAAGGTGCCTGTGGCCGACGACTTTGTGCGCCGTTTTCCCAAGCTCCTGGTCGGCGGCATCTGGTGTATTGCCGATCTCACCTATGAAGTGGCCGAAGACCCCAAAGCCAGTCCCTGGCAGATCGACAGCCTCAAACCCATTCAGGTGGCCAGCATTGACCAAGAAGCCTACCTCAAAGCCCGGGCGGAGTTCACCACCGAGGAATGGATGGATGTTCTCATGCAAAGCATGGGGTTCAATCCCCAACACTTCGAGCGCCGGGCTAAGCTGCTGACCCTGATGCGCCTGGTCCCCTATTGTGAGCGCAATTACAACCTCTTGGAATTGGGACCCAAGGGCACCGGAAAGTCGCACATCTACGCCGAGTTCTCACCCCACGGGATGCTGATTTCCGGCTCCGAGGTGACCTCCGCCAAACTCTTCGTCAACAATGCTTCTAACAAGCCAGGTCTCGTGGAATTTTGGGACACCATCTGCTTTGACGAGTTCGCCGGGAAGGACAAAAAAGTCGACAAGGGCATCGTCGACATCATGAAAAACTACATGGCCAATCGCTCGTTCTCGCGCGGGGTGGTGCAAATGACGGCCGAAGCCTCCATGGTCTTCATGGGAAATACCAAGAAGTCCGTGGCCTATATGCTCAAGCATAGCCATTTCTTCGAGCCTTTGCCGGACAAATACATCGATTCCGCCTTCCTCGACCGGATCCATGCCTACAACCCCGGCTGGGAGGTCTCCCCCATCCGCCACGAACTCTTCACGGATGGCTATGGCTTTGTGGTCGATTACATCGCCGAGGTCCTCAAGCAGCTCCGCACCGAGGACTTCACCGGTGCCTACAAAAAGCACTTTGAAATCCGCTCGGAGATCTCCACCCGCGATCAAACGGGCTTCGAAAAAACCTTCTCCGGTTTGATGAAAATCCTCTATCCAGACAACCGCGCCACCCGCGACGAGGTCGAAGAGATCCTGGCCTTCGCCATGGAATCCCGGCGGCGGGTGCGAGAACACATTCTCCGGATCGACGACACGTTCAAAAGATATGACTTCACCTATGGTCCGCTAGGAGGCGGTCCGAGCGTCACTGTCCTAACACCTGAGGAAATCCAGTACCCCCAGTTTGCCGGGCCGCGTCTCCAACCGACCCCGGAACCCAGCGCCCTCGATGGAGCGGCGGATCAACCAGCGGCGCGCCCCCCGGCGCCTCTGCCGCCACCACAGGAGCATGCTCCACCCGGGCCTCCCGCCGATCAACCAAGCCCAGGCCACTTGGTGGTCCCAGAAAACACCCGCGGCTGGAGCTACCGCCGCCTCTTCGCCAACCATCTCAAAGGGGCCTCCCGCATCACCATCAGCGATCCCTATATCCGCCACTTTTACCAGGTGAAAAATGCCATGGAGTTTGTCCAAATGGTCTATGACTTGGTGCATGAAGGGGATGAAGTCGCCGTTCACCTGATCACCCAATGCGAGCCCGAAACCCGGTCCCGCCAGGAAGAAAATCTCAATCAGATGGCTACATCCTTCACCGGTTCCCGCATCGACTTCACCTGGGAGTATGACCCCAACCCGAATTTCCACGCCCGCAGCATCTCCACGGACACCGGCTGGAAAATATCGATCGATCGGGGGCTGGACTGCTTCCAGCGCTACGAAACCGGAGCTTTCTCTGCCGAGCAGGCCATCCAGGAGGCGCGGCTCACCCGCAGGACAGAAGTGACTTACCTGAAATTATGAAAACTCCCGCGCAAGCGACCGGCCTGGACCGGCGAGCGGCAAGGCGAATGGCCGCCGCGCAACGCCCCAACACCAGCCACTGAGGCCCAAGCGCCGCCGGGGCTCCCTAGCCTTCTCGGGTGCTGAGGGTGCGCACACTTTTCGCCACCCATTCATTTGCACTTGGATTTAAATTCTCCAGAGCGCAACGCCCGACAAGCGTGCCGGAGGCGAGGGCGGGGCCGCGTTGCTGGTTCATGTCGAACGCCCGTGGCCTGCCGCGCCTCATCATGAACGTTGTGCCAGAACATGAAGACTTTATTTGCGGTCATTTCCAGTCTATGGCTCGCGGGTTGCGCCCGTCTTCCTGTACCGTTTCGTGACGACGACAGCGGCATGAAGTTGGCTCGCCTCACGGATAGGGCATACGCCGATCCGTTGAGCGCGGAGGATGTTCATCAGGTGCTGTTCGCGACATATTCACGATCACGAGACCCTTTGATGGGTGGCGAGGATTTGGAGATGATTCACGGAAACCTGATCAGGTTGCGGCAGCGACTCGGTGACAAGCGATTTTCTGACGCGCTTCGCCGCGAAGACTCCGCCGTGACCTCAGCAGTGGGATGGCACCTTGGGGCCGATTCTCCGGCGGTTGATTTTCCCTTGAGTTCGGTCACCGTGGCCAACGCTCCGAAGATGATTTTCGAACTCGAAACCGCGTATGCGAAACAATAGGCACCAGAAACTGGATTCAGGCAACGGCTCAGGATGGCAGCTGTGGTGTCATCGACGCTTCCCGCTCGCCGTGGCCTGATCCGAAACGTTCGACAATACTATGGAACCTCGCATTCTGCTTTGGGCTGGCCTTGGATTACTCATCATAGGATCGGCGCTGCATTGGTCCGCCGACAACCTTGCCAGGAACTACCTTCGCCGCAATGCACAACGCACCACTTGGACCAGCGATGCCGTTAAGAAGGAGAGAATCGGTTATATCGGGGAGAGACGTTCGCTGCTTGGCGGGGGGCTTCTGGTCGTCGGTGCTTTCGGATGGATGAACTCGAAAAAGAAAACCCCGGAGTGAAAAGGCCGAACCAGATCACGGGACCGAATCCGGGCGGACCGCGTCAGTGGCAAATGCAGAAGTCATTGACCGCCTGCATCGGTCATTGCTAGCCGCCACCCAACACCAATACGCTATGTCAAAACCACCCAGTCAAGCGATGAGTCGGGACCAGTGGTCAGGCGCGGTTTTCGCGCTGCTGGTGGTGGTTCCGGCAGCCCTCATTCCCAAGATGGGCCATCCTGAGTGGCTCTTGGATTTACGTTATTCGCTGTGGGCTATGGTGCCGGTAATCGGGGGCTTCCTTTCTGGTTGGATTCTCCGCCGTCGCCTTGCTTTGGCGTTCTTTGCTGCGGTAGCTGGGTACACCGGGTTTTGGAGTGCCGCTACTTGGGGGGCTGGTAGCCGAGCCACTTCGGTCTATGAGGCGCTTGCGGCCACGGGAGTCGGCATTTTGCCGGTCTTTTTATTCTATGCACTCTACAAACGATTTACGAAACCAACTTATGCCCCTCGGTCTGATCATTAGGCAGTTCTGGAAGCAGATTATTTTTTTTGGGGGTGCTTTCCTGGTCATGACCGTGATGACGGTCATGGATCTGAACGCGCTTGAAGCTGGAGAGGTAGAGAGCATTCGGCTTTGGGCACCCATCGCATCGTTCTATGAGCGGTTCGGTTATTGGCCCGCGGTCCTGCTCCCACCCGTTTTGGGACTGGTTTGCGCCAGTATCCTGTGTTGGAGTTTGATGAAGCGAGGGACGATCGCCCCCCCGCAGCCAAGCACGGGGGAACCAAACGCGGATGGCAACCCCCACTAGCCATGGTGTTTTTCATGCTCCATCTAACCTCAAGCTCAACCCTGCGAACCATGCTGGCCCCCGCTAGGGCGGTCGCCATTATTCGGGACGTTAGCTTGCTCCGTAACTTCCGGTTTATCGCACGTCACGCCACGATGGAACACAACCATTCATGAAGGCTCTTACATCTTTTACATCACTTATAGTTCTGTTCATGGCGGTCGGGA
>CALQKQ020000314.1 GCA_943331195.2 Akkermansia muciniphila
TCGATGCAGCCGTAGAGGTTGCCGTGGTCGGTCATGGCGACGGCGGGCATTTTGAGTTTCACGGCTTTGGCGATGAGTTCGTCGATGCGCACGGCGCCATCGAGCAGGGAATACTCGGTGTGGACGTGAAGATGGACGAAGGAATCGGGTAATTCGGGGTTGGCCATGAGATGGAAGGTCCCTAGGCGCGGGCGGGGAAGGCGGCAAGGGCACAGCCCTGGGAGAGGGGGGCTGGAGTGGGGCTGGAGGGAAGCGGGGCGGGATGGGAGTGACGGAAAAGGCACCGGTTCGGCGTGGAGTGGGGCGGAGGAAGGAGGTTTGGTGGGGAGGTGAAGGAGGAGCAAAATCGATGAGGCTGACGATCATAACGGATACATTTCCACCCGATGTGAATGGGGTGGCGATGACGCTGCAGCGGCTCGCGGCGGGGTTGCTCGCGCGGGGCCACGAGGTGGAGGTGATCCATCCCGGTGGAGGGGATGGCGGGGGGAAGGGGACGTTTTGTGAGGTGGGAGTGGCGAGCGTGAGATGGCCGGGTTATGCGCAGGTGCGGGTGGGCTGCCCGGGCTGGGGTTTTTTGCGGCGGCGCTGGGAGGGGCGGCGGCCGGATGTGCTCTATGTGGCGACGGAGGGGCTGCTGGGGGGATCGGCGCGGCGGGCGGCGCGGCGGCTGGGGATTCCGGTGGTGAGCGGGTATCACACCCATTTTCCGCAGTATTTAGGTGCCTATGGGTTGGGGTGGTTGGAGCCCATGGTGTGGCGCTATTTGCGGAGGTTTCATGAAGGGAGTTGGCGCACCTTGGTGCCGACGGAGGACACGCGGCGCTTGCTGGCGGGGCAGGGATTTGGCCGATTGGGGCTTTTGGAGCGCGGGGTGGATACGGAGCTTTTCCAACCGGCGCGGAGGCAGGCGGAGCTGCGGGAAAGCTGGGGGGCGCGGAGGGGGGATCCGGTGTTGTTGTATGTGGGGCGCTTGGCGGCGGAGAAGAATGTGGCCCTGGTGTTTGAGGCCTGGGAGTTGGCCCGGGGGCCGTTTCCCGGGGCCAAGTTGGTGGTGGTCGGCGATGGACCGCAGCGGGCCCTGTGGGAGGCGCGCTATCCGGAGGCGCAGTGGGCGGGCTTCCGCTTGGGGGTGGAGTTGGCGGAGATGTATGCTTCCGCCGATCTGTTGCTTTTTCCCAGCCGGAGTGAGACTTTTGGGAATGTTTTGCTGGAAGGCATGGCTTCTGGACTGCCCACGGTCAGTTATCATTTGGCGGCCTCGCGTCGATTTGTCGAGCCTGGGGCGACGGGCTATGCGGCCTGCCAAGAGAGCGAGGAGGCTTGGTTGCGACAGGTGTTGCGGGCCCTGCGAGAGCGGCGCCGCTGGGGGCAAGTGGGAGGGGCGGCGCGGCAGGCGGTGTTGTCGCAGTCATGGGCGGAAGTTACCGCCGTTTTTGAGTCCTATTTGCTCCAGGCGCAGGAGTGCCCCCAGGGGGGGGAATCTGCCCATCCACCGCTGCCGCAGGCCCTTCCCGCATGAAACGCCCTAAAATCCGCTATCGCACGGTCATTATTTCGGATGTCCATCTCGGTTTTGCCGATTGCAAGATCAGCCAGGTGAATCACTTTTTGCGGCATGTGCAGTGCGACAAGTTGATCTTGAATGGGGACATCATTGATGGTTGGCACCTGAAGAAGTGGGGCAAGTGGAGCGCGGAGCACACCCGGTTTTTGCGCTTGGTGCTGAAGAAGGCGGAGAAGCACGGCACGGAAGTGGTCTATTTGCGGGGAAACCACGACGACTTTCTTTGGAAGATTTTGCCGTTCCAATTTGGCCGGATCTTGCTTACTAACGAATATATCCACGAGACCGCTCGGGGGAACTATGTCTGCGTGCACGGGGACGGTTTTGATGCGGTGACGACTAACTTTCGCTGGCTGGCGCGCCTGGGAAGCGTGAGTTACGCCATGTTGCTAATGATCAATCGGGCCTACAACTGGACGCGGAAGTTGCGGGGGAAGGAGTATTTTTCGATCAGCCGAGCGATCAAAGCCAAGGTCAAGAAGGCGGTGAATGCGGTGGGGCGCTATGAGGCGTCGCTGCGGGATTTTGCGGTGGCGCGGAACTGCGTGGGGATCATCTGCGGGCACATCCACACGCCGGCGGACAAGATGATTGAGGGGATTCACTATTTGAATTCGGGGGACTGGGTGGAGAGCCTAACGGCGATTGGGGAAAGTGAGGAGGGACGGTTTGAGCTGATTGAGTATGGTGCCTTTGTGGAACGCCTTGACGCGATGCGGGGGGCGGGCGGTGATGCGCCGGGGGAGGATGAGGATGAGGAGGCTGATTTGATGGGAGAGGGGGAAGCGCTGTTGGCGGGAGCGGGGAGCTGAGCGGGGGAGGCTCGCGCTTGCAGGTGTGCTGAGGGGAGGTGAGGGGCGGGGAGTGGATTATTTGTTTTTCAGTCTGTTGATGTTGGCGGCGCAGTTTTCGCCGGGGCCGGACATGCTGTTGTTGATCCGGAATGCCTTGGCGCATCCGCAGCGGGCTGGTTTGTGGACGGTGGTGGGGATTGCGGCCGGGCTGTCGGTGCACTTGGCGGTGGTGTTTACCGGTTTAGCGCTGGCGGTGAAGGAATCGCGGGTGCTTTTTCCAGCGCTGTTATTGATGGGGGGAGCGTGGCTGGGTTGGCTGGGGGTAGGGCTGATGCGGACGCGGCCGGGGGGGGGGGCGGCTGAGGGAGTGGAGGAGCGGCAGCCACTGGGGGATGGGGCGGCATTTTGCCAGGGGCTTTTCACTAACTTGACGAATGCGAAGGCGGTGCTTTTTTTGGCGACGGTGGTGTTGTCCTGGCTCGGGCCAAACCCTGGACTGGGGCGGCAGGCGGCGGCGGCGGGGATCATTTTGGGGCAGGCGCTGTTGTTTTGGAGCCTTTTTGTCTTGGCGCTGCAGCATCCCGGAGTGCGGCGCAGGTGGCACCGCAGTGCCCGCCCCCTCCATGTGGTCTTCGGTGTGGGACTCTGTTTGCTGGGATTGAGCGCGCTGGGCGATGGGATTCACGCCCTGATGGCCGGGGCGGCACCTTCTGCCCAGGGGAAGTGACGCCAAACAAAGGGGGCGACGCACCCGGAACCGCAGTCGGGCGGCGGGTTGCGCCCCGACGGGGTGTGACGTGTCGGGGTGTGACGTGTCGGGGTCCCGGTGGCCTCGCTGCGGGCAGCCGTCGGGGGCGAGCTGGGCAGCCTCGGGGCTGGGGTGGGGGCAGTGCATTTTTCCAGGTCAGTGCATTTTTCCAGGTAATTTGGTTTCCAGGGGAAGTGACGCCAAACAAGGGGGGCGAGGCACCGGAACCGCAGTCAGGCGGCGGGTTGCGCCCCGACGGGGTGTGACGTGTCGGGGTGTGACGTGTCGGGGTCCCGGTGGCCTCGCTGCGGGCAGCCGTCGGGGGCGAGCTGGGCAGCCTCGGGGCTGGGGTGGAGTGGGGGCAGTGCATTTTTCCAGGTAATTTGGTTGTCGCTGCAGCATCCCGGAGTGCCCTGTGCAACGCCTCCGAAACCGCCCCTGCGCCCCCATGGCCGCCAGGGGTCAATTCTAATTGTCGCCAAGGGAATTTATAATTGTCGCTGGATAATTAACGCATTGATGGCCGGGGCGGTGCCTTACTGCTCAGGGGAAGTAAGGCCAGAAAAGGGGAGTTGGGGTGCCGGAACTGCGGCCGGGCGGCGGGTTGCGCTTTCAAAGCTTTTTGCCAGGTAATATGGCTGACGGCCTGGGGGGCACCTCCTGTCGAGGGAAGTAAGGCCAAAAAAAGGGGAGTTGAGGCGCGGGAACCACTGCCGGGCTGCGGGGTGTGACGCGATGGGGTGCTGGAGGCGTCGCTGCGAGAAGCCAACGTCGTGGCTAGCGGGGATGCCTCCGGCCTCGGGGTGGAATGAAACTAACGCATTTACCAGATAATTTGCATTTGAAGAATTCGCTGTCGCCAGCGGGCGGAGTTGGCGCTGCCCTGAGTAATTCGCCAGAATTCCCAGAGGAGCAGCGCACCCCAAGCCCAAGGCTCGCCCTGAATCAAAAATGTCCTGGTTGGCCAGATTTCCTGATTTGGGCCAAGGCTACTTCACATCCCTCAAGGCATACAGCCCGCGCAGCGCCGCCTCGCCGAGGCTCTTCGAGCCCCGCTTCCGCTCCGTCCGACTGCGCCCCCGCACCACCTCGCGGTGCGCCTCAAACCACCCGTCGATCAGCGCCCGACTCCCCAAAATCACCCCTCGTGTGAAATGCCGCACCCGCCGCCGCAACACTTCCGCCGCCAGCCGCCGCTCATTCGCCGTCGTCAGCTTCGCCCGCACCTTTTCCGAAAGCCCCCGCCGCGCCACCGTGCCGTCCTCGCGCTTCCGCTCCGCCCCCTGGCCTCCCAAAATCGCCCGATAAATCACCAGCGCCCGCCGCTCCACCTGCTTCGGAAAATCCTCCGACCCCCACGGCTTAGCCCCCGCCGCCGCCGACCTCGGCCACGCCATTTGCCCAATAATCCGCACCAAGCCGCGCCGCGACCGCGCCTTCCCCGCCATCGCTTCTGCATATCCGCTCCACCGGTAATCCGCCGGGTCGGCCACTATCCCCGCCCGCACCGGATTCAAATCGATATAAGCCGCCATCGTCCGCAGGGCCCGCTCCTCTTCTTCCACAATCACGGAAGTGTAGCGCCCCTCCCAGAGCGTGCCCTTGCGACCCGCCCGAAGGTTATACCAGCGGGAAAAGCGCAGCTGCACCGCCTTCATGAACTCGCTCAGCGA
>CALQKQ020000315.1 GCA_943331195.2 Akkermansia muciniphila
CCATTCCTCCCATTCTTCCCATTCCTCCCATTCTTCCCATTCCTCCCATTCCTCCCATTCCCCTACAGGCCGCCCCACCCCAAGCCCCGAAGGGGCCCCCCCAAAGCCCCGGCGAGCGCCAGCACCAGGAATGCCGCTGGCGAACCCAGCGGCATCCCTCAATTCTCCTTCCTCAATTGCTCTTCGCGGTGCCCTTGACCGGCGAGGCCAGGCTGATGAGATCGCGCACGATCTCCAAGGTTTCCGCCTTCACCGGCTCGATGCCGTGCGGGAAGGTTTCCTCCGCGCCACTGTCCTCTTCTTCATCGTCGGGCGAAGCATTGATATTGGGCTTATCCTTGGCCTCAGCCTTGGTCTCGGCGTCCGTTTTCAAGGTGGCTTCTCCCACCGTGTCGAGAGTGAGGGGGAAGACCTTGTAGGGATCGCCGCCCTTATTGGCTTCGGCGATGCGCGCTTTGCGCTCCGTCTTTTGCTGCTCTATGCGAGCCTCGCTCGCCTTGTCCTCCTCCAGGCGGGTGGCTTCATTGAGGGACAGGGTATTCTTCTTGATCAGTTCCTGCGTGCGGGCCACGTAGTCCGCCACATAGGTGAACTCCGGGTTGTGCGCGAGGCGCTCCGCGCTGCGCGTCTTCAGATCCGCCATGGGCAGCGGGGAGGTCGGTGCCATGTCGTAGGTCATCTCTTTGATCGTATCGTAGGGCAGCGGCTCCTTGAGGAACGACTCGCCGAACTCCATCGCGTCGTGGCGCGAAGGCAGGACCACGTCCGCCTTAACCCCCTCCCGCTGCGTCGATCCGCCCGCGATGCGGTAAAACTTCTGGATCGTCACCTTCAAGCTGCCCGCCCGATCGCGCGCACTAAACAACGGCATGTGCTCCGCCACCCCGAGGATGGTCTGCACCGTGCCTTTGCCAAAAGAGGCCTTGTCCCCCACGATCACCGCCCGCCCGCAATCCTGCAGCGCAGCCGCACAAATTTCCGAAGCCGAAGCGCTCGCGCGATCGGTCACCACCACCAAGGGGCCGGCGTAAAAAGGCTCCGCGCTGCGCGAGAAGCGGGCTTCCACCCGATTCCGATTGTCGCGCTGCTGCACCACCGGGCCGCTCTTGATGAAGAGCCCGGTGAGACGGATGGCCTCCTCCAAGGAGCCGCCGCCGTTGCCCCGGAGATCCAGCACCAAGCCGTCAATGCCTTCGCTCTGCAGACGAGTCAGCAGGGCTTTGACGTGGGCCGTGGCGCTGACCGCGCCCTTCTGGTTCATCTTCTCCATGTCCGCGTAAAAAGCCTCGAGCTCAATCCACCCCACCCGCAGCGGCTTGGCCGCAGCCTCGCCTGGCTTGTTCAGCTCAATCAGCTCCGCCTTGGCCAGGGTGTCTTTAATTTCTACCTTGGCGCGGATGATTTTAAGCTCGCGCAGGGCCGTGGGATCGTCCGCCGGTTGAACCTTCAGGCGAACCGCCGTGTTTTCCTCACCTCGAATCATTTCCACGATTTTTTCCAACTTGAGGCCGTCCAAGGGGAGGATCTCGCCCTCAAGCCCTTGCCCAACCCCAGTGATGAGATCGCCCACATGGAGCCCGCCGCTCTTGTCGGCAGGACCTCCGGGGACCAGGCTGCGGATTTCCGCCGCGCCATCCTTGGCCTGCAGCACCGCCCCGATGCCGATCAGCGACTTCTTCATGTCGATGTTGAAGCGGTCCTGCTCCGGGGCACTGAGGTATTCGGAGTGCGGGTCGTAAGCGCTGGCGATGCAAGAGAGCAGGAAATTAGTCACATCCTCCTCATCTTGCTCGGCAATAGCCTTGAGGAAACTGTCGTAGCGCTTCAGCACTTTTTGCTCAGGCGTGTCGGGCGTTTTCTTGGGTGCCTTGGGCGCGGCCTTGGGCGCCTCTGGAGCTGCTCCCTCTCCAGCAGCCGGGCTTGGCGCGGGGGCCGCAGCGGCGGGATCAGCCGGAACGGCAGCCGGAGCGGCGGGGGCGGCAGCCGGAGCCGCCGCGTCCTTGGCGGCCTTCTCCTGCTTGCGGGCGGCGGCGCGGGCCAAAATCAGGCGCTCTTGCAGCACTTCACGGGTGATTTGGCGCTTCCACAGCTCGTCGAGGTCGGCCTCGCTGGAAGCCCAGGGAGCGTCCTTGCGGCTGAGTTCAATGCTGGCTCCAGTCGCGAAATCAAGCTTCCCCCCCTGCAGGAGGTCTTTGAGTTTAGCAGCCCGCTCTTTGACTTTTTTCAAGTAGAGATCGTGAATCTCCTTGGCGGGCTTGATCTGATACTTGAACACGAAATCGTCCAATTTCGACTCGTACTGCGTGCGGAAGGACTCCACCTCCGCTTGGGTGAAATAGAGGCGGCTGTAATCGAGGTAATCGAAGAAATTCTGCAAAGCCTTGCGCGACAGCTCGTCGTCGAAGTCGCGCATGGAGTAGTGATTCTCCATCAACATGTTGGCCACCGTGCCCGCCACCAAGCCATAGTCCGTCTTCTCCTTGACGACCTCGCCCCAAACCGGACTGAGAAAGCCCAGAGCAAGCAAAGCAAAGGAGGGGAGGCGAGGACGAAGGCGTAAGTTCATAGAAGCGAGGAAGGAGGATGGAAGCGGAGAGCAAGGCACCAGGCCGAGGAGACACTCTCTGCCAAGCGTCGGCCGCCGCCACTTTTCGCTAAAACATCCCGTATCGCCTTGAAAAGTCCATCACTTTCCCCGTGGGATCGCAGATGCATGTCGATTCCCTCCTCGTCCACACCGGCGGCTTCACCGCCACCAACGGCTACCTCCTCTGCGGCCCCCACGGGAACATCGCCATCGACGCCCCCGAAGGCGCCGCCGCCTGGGTGGACGGCCTCGGCCTCCAACTCGACGCCCTCCTCCTCACCCACGCCCATTTCGACCACGTCATCGACGCCGCCCGCCTCGCCCGCGCCCACCGCTGCCCCATCTATGCCTGGGGGCCTTCCACCCCCGCATCCCGCTTAGAAACCCACTTCAAACAGTGGACCGGGATCGATTTAGCTTTGGAAAACTACCCCGTCGACCAGGTTCTCGCCGCAGCCAGCGAAGTCCGCGTCGCCGGTCGCCACTTTCGCCTCGCCCACGTCCCCGGCCACTCCCCCGACAGCCTGGTCTTCATCGAGGAAGCCGCCCAGCGCATCTTCAGCGGCGACACCCTCATGCAAGGCGGCATTGGCCGCAGCGACCTCCCCGACGGCGACGGCCCCCTCTTGGTCCGCGGCATCCGTCAAAAAATCCTCAGCTGCCCCGACCCGTGGGCCGTCTACAGCGGACACGGCGGCCCCACCACCGTGGGTGCCGAACGCGCCGACAATCCCTTCCTCTAGCGCCGCCCCCCAACCGCCCCAGAGCTTAGCTCATTCCAGCGATCATGAGATGGATAGACAAAGGCCCTGGAACTGATAGAAGAGGGGTCCCTACGGGGCTATTTATTCGCATTGAGAAAAATATTCGGCCGCATCAACTACTTGCTTCGAAAAACGCAAATTACCCGGTAATTTGCCGTACCGCTGGCCCGCTGGCCAATACCCAACCCGCCGTAACCCTTGAGTTCCGCTACGATGGTCACTCCCGCCGCATCAGCAAAAAAACCACCATTGGCATTGCCGCACCCGTCATGGAAACACAAATTACAAGGTAATTTGCCATGCACAGCAACAGCCATTATATTTACTGATCATAGTTTTAAAAAATTACTTACCCAGCGCCAACGTGGACTGCTATTAATACTCTGCAAAATACCATTTTTAGTGAATCCGAGTTTAACCGAGGATAAACTAATATTAACAATTTTTTGCAGTTCTTCAGTTGGAGAGAGTCGGATTAAATCTGAACCCTCTTTTTTGGAAATTTGATAAATTCTTTCGATTCTTAAATCGTTAACTTTTAGTAATGCGGCACTTTCTTTGATTATCAAATTTGCTTTCGGCTCCGGTAGATGTGCACACAAACGTTGCCGACAGGATTGAATTGCTTTTTCGAGATCTGCCAAGGCTTTATTATCTACTATCAAAGTTGCCGTGAAATCTGTGCTTTCACCTTTAACCTCACTTATCGTAGCCCATTTGGCTTCAATATTGTTGCATTCTTCGGCCAGCTGGGTCAGAGCCTGAGTTACTTGAAGCTCTACAGATTTGCTGATTCCAAGCATCAAGTTGGCATCATCTGTGAAAGAAAAACCATCGGACCCAAGGAATCTGGTGTATCCGAAAGCTGGTATTTGCTCGATGATCGACAATGGAAGGGTAATTCTGCTCTCGACATCTGGGAACAACCTTTTGTTGCTAGATAGCGATGTATTCGAGCTGCGTGAAGTAGCCGGTTCAGCGTTATTTGTGATCGGTGTTTTGGAATTAGCTGTTGAGGGGGCCTCGAGTGTGTCACCTGTAAGGTTTACGCAAAGTAAGTAAATGTTTATTGCTAAACTAAAAAACAATAAAAATGATTTTGCTGATTTCATTGCGAACTGGAAGACTGGGGAGCATTTTTTGCAGCTTCATTTTTTGCAGCCTCAACGGATTTAATTTTCTCAAAGTCAAAAAAATGTCTAAATCTATTGCTTAGATAAAAAGTTATAGCACTGGTGGTTTCATTTACGATAGTATTTTTAGTATAGCTTATACCAACAGTTTCTCCATCCACGAAAGCAGAAATTTTGACATCTGAGTAACCTGAATGAAAATGTGGAGCACATGTCAGAATTTCTACAGCAGGCCAACTTTCGATGGAAACACTTTTCCGACACTTATTTCTGAACTCATGA
>CALQKQ020000316.1 GCA_943331195.2 Akkermansia muciniphila
AAATCTTTTGGCGGCCTCGGCTTGGCTTTGGGGGCGAATTCGGCTATGGGAGGCCTGCGATGCCGCGATTTTTCTGGGCTCCTCTGATCGCCCTCCTCGCGGGGGCGGCTCCGCTGTCGTGGGCCCAAGGCCCCTTCATCAGCGAGTTGCATTATGATAATGCAGGCAGCGACACCGGCGAAGGCGTGGAAATCGCGGGGGCGGCGGGCTCGGATTTGGCGCCCTACGACTTGGTGTTCTACAATGGCAGCGGCCGGGCCGTGTACCTAGTCGTGCCCCTCAGCGGTCAACTCCCCGACGAGGCTGGGAGCGGCTTTGGAGCGCGCTGGTTTGCCCTCGCCGGCCTGCAAAACGGCGATCCCGATGGCGTGGCCCTGGTGGCGCGGGAGGCCGCCCAGGTGCAGCAGTGGTTTGCCTACGAGGGCAGCTTCACGGGGCTGGGCGGGGCTGCCGATGGCCTTTGGTTCGCCACGATCCCCGTGAGCGAGACCGCCACCACTCCCGTGGGCTATTCGCTGCAGTTGCGCGGCACTGGCGCTTTCGCGGCGGATTTCGCCTGGCAGGGCCCCTTCCCGGCCTCGCCGGGAGCCCTCAACGCCGGGCAAACCCTCACGGGGGCGACGCCCCACAGCACCCTGAGCTTCGCCCCCAGCCTCCTCCGCGAGGGCGAATCCGCCGTGGGCCACCTCAAACTAAACCCCGCGCCCCCGCAGCCCGTGGTCGTCGCGCTGCGCACGGACGGCCCCCTCGAGCTGCCCGCTTCCGTGCTCGTTCCCACCAGCGGATCCGTCGCCTTCCCCGTCCGCGCGGCTCTGGACGAGGTCGCCGATGGCTTTCAGGAAGCCGCCGTCCTCGCCGGCGACGCCCTCGCCAGCTACGGCATCGCCGGAGCCGGCATCCAGATCATCGACGCCGACCGCCCCGCCCGCAGCGCCCCGGACACCCTGCGCCTGGCCACCTTCAATGTTCGCCTAGGCCTGGGAGCCCCCGGCAGTGCCGAATTCGCCGCCGTGCGGGAAGTGGTCGAGCGCCTCAGTCCCGACGTCCTCCTGCTCCAAGAGGTTTCCAACAGCGGGGACTTTGGCGACGCCCGCGCCCTGCTCGAACAGGCCGGATTCCCCACTGGCGCGGCCTTCTGGGCCGTGGAGGGCGAGGCCTTTGCCGGACAAACCTATCGTCCGGGCGACTTCGGCGACGGTGCCTGCCTCCTCACCGCCAGCCGCTATCCCATCGTCCGCCGCGTCCAGATCGGCCGCGGCGTGGCCGGCCGCCAAGAATTGACCCGCTTCCCCCTCTTCACCACCATCGACCTGCCCGGGCCCGATCTCCACGTGATCAATGTCCACCTCAAAGCTGGCACCAACGACGCCGACCGCTTCCGCAAGGCCGTGGAGGCCTACCGCATCCGCGAATTCCTCGCCCAAACAGGCCTGCGCCCGGAAAGCGATGACCTCGTCCTCGGCGGAGACTGCAACGCCATCGATGCCCTCTACCTTCCCGCCCTCAGCTACGCCACTGCAAGCTACCCTGCCACCGCCGCCTCTAGCCTGCCGCTCTCGTACCAACTCGGCTCCGACCTGGCCACGCCTCCCGGAGCGATCCTGCCTTACAGCGTGCCGCCCTTTGCCCCGGCATCCAGCGTCTACCCCCACCAGGGCTTCAATCCCGCAGGCCTCTTCGCCCCCACCCTTTTTCAAGCTGACGGCCTCACCGCGACCACCTTCAACCTCTTCGACGCCCGCTTCGACTACTTCTTCCTCTCCCAGCGGCTCCAGGCCAACGGCCAGGCCCGCGGCGAAGTCTACAATAGCCGAAAAGAATCCCAAGCCGACGGCTTGCCCAAGCGCCGCAGCCTGCCCCGGCCAGAACTCAGCGAAATAGCCTCCGATCACTACGCCGTCTTCTTAGACCTCGACCGCAGCCCCCTGCCCGCGCTCCGCTTGACGGTGTCGCCCAGCGACATCGACGAATCCAGCCCCGCCGTCCCCCTGGCCACCATCTCCCTGCAGCCTCCCCCGACCGCGCCCGTCACCGTCCAATTGGAAACCTGGCGCGACCAGCGCGTCCGCTTCGCCCTCGACCGCGTCGTCTTGACGCCCGCTCAGCCCAGCGCCGCCGTGCCCCTCCTCGTGCCTTTTTCTCCTCTCGTGGAGCCCCGCCGCGCCCTTGGCCTGCGCGCCAGCGCGCTTGGCTACGCCCCGGCCTTCGCCAGCCTGACCCTGCGCAGCGCAGAGGCTTCGGGCCAACTGCTTTTCAGCCAATACCTCGAGCCGCCCTCCGCTCCTGGCCCCGGCGACAATGCCGCCCGCGCCCTAGAACTCTACAACGCCAGCGGCCAAACCCTCGATCTCGCCCGCCTCCGCTGGGAAGTGCTCCGCTACACCAACGGCGCCCTCCAACCCACCAAAGTCGCCCAGACCCTCCTCGTGGTCCCCGCCAATAGCCCCGCCCTGCTCCCGCCCGGCCAGGTCGTCGTCATCGGCGAAGCCGCCGTGGGCGAGGCCCTCGTGGCCCTCGGCCTCCTCCCTTCCCCCTCCCCCTCCTTCGCCGAGGCCGACCCCGGCACTCTCTTCTGCGACCCCGCAGGGCGCGCCCTTTTTCTCAAAGGCAGCAACTTGGACTACAATGGCGACGACGCCCTCGAAATCGTCGCCGACGGCGTGCGCAGCGACGTCTTCGGAACCATCGGACAAGACCCCGGCACCTCCTGGAACGACGGACCAGGCCAGCCCTCCACCGCCGACCAAAACCTCAGCCTGCGCCCCGAAATCACCACCGGCAGCACCGGCTTCGACCGCCCCGCTGCCCGCTTCGCCACCCTCAGCTCGGGGAGTTCCCTCCAGGGCTTCGGCCTGCCCCCAGTCCCCACCGACCGCTACCTCGCCTGGGCGGAAGCCCAAAACCTCGCTGGCATCGACCGTGCCCCCAACAGCGATCCCGATCAGGATGGGCGCCCCAACCTGCTGGAGTTTCTCCTCGAAACCAATCCCGCCCGCAGCGACGCCCCGCCTTCCGCCGCCGCTTTTCCCGCTTCCCTCCTCACCCTCAATCCCGATCCCTGGCTCCAGCTCACCTGGGAGCACAGCGACCTCCGCGGCCCCTGGAGCCCCGCCCCCGAAGTCCAGCGCACCGCTGCAGACCCCCTCCACACCCGCTGGCACTGGCCGCTCGCCGCCCCCGCCGCCCCCGCCCGCTTCTGGCGCCTGCGCGCTACCCGACCCTAAATGTCCCCGTCCCACCAGGCCCGGCCCACCTTCCCCCCCGCCCGCCCATCTTCCCAAATCCGCCCATTTCTCCCCCTTGCCGACGGCCCGCCTCCGGCGTCATCTTCCGCCGTGAATTATCAGGTCTTCGCCCGGAAATACCGCCCTCAAACCTTCGACGACGTGCTCGGTCAAGACCACGTGGTCCGAACCTTGCGCAACGCCATCACCCAAAACCGCCTCGCCCACGCCTACTTGTTCGTAGGTCCGCGCGGCACGGGGAAAACCTCCACCGCCCGCATCTTTGCCAAGGCCCTCAATTGCCCCGGAGGCCCCAAGGCCGATTTTGATCCCAACGACTCCATCTGCGTCGAAATCGCCGAAGGCCGCAGCCTCGACGTCACCGAAATCGACGGTGCCTCCAACAACAGCGTCGAATCCATCCGCGCCCTGCGCGAAACCGTCAACTTCGCCCCCGCCGTAGGCAATTTCCGCATCTATTACATCGATGAGGTCCACATGCTCTCCACCTCGGCCTTCAACGCCCTCCTCAAAACCCTCGAAGAGCCGCCCCCCCACGTCAAATTCATCTTCGCCACCACCGAAGCCCACAAAATCCTCCCCACCATCCTGAGCCGCTGCCAGCGCTTCGACCTCCGCCGCATCCCCACCCCCATCATCGGCCAGCACCTCCTCCACATCGCCGCGCTGGAACATCTCACCCTCGACCCCCTCGCCGCCCACGCCATCGCCACCGGTGCCGACGGCGGCATGCGCGACGCCCAGTCCATGCTCGACCAAATGGTCGCCTTCTGCGGCAACCACATCAAAGAACAAGACGTCCTCGACATCTTCGGCTTCACCAGCCATCGCACCGTCTCCGACCTCGGCGGCGCCATCCTCCGCAACGAAACCGCGAGCGCCCTCAGCCAAATCTACGACCAGGCCGAGTCCGGCAAGGACCTCTCCCGCCTCATGGCCGAGCTCATCTTCCACTTCCGCAACCTCCTCGTCCACCAAGTCGACCCCGACATCGCCGCCCGCGACCTCCCCCCCGAATCCGCCGCCAGCTTAGCCGAACAAGCCGAGCTCCAAAGCGCCGAAAAACTCATGCTTCTCATCGACCAATTCGCCGATGCCGAAGCCAACATGAAATGGGCTTCCCATAAGCGCCTCTACTGCGAAATCGCCCTCATCAGAGCCGCTCAAACCCTCGGCGAACTCAGCCTCAGCGACGTCGTCAACTCCCTGCGCCGCTCCCTCGGCGACTCCCCCCAGCCCCCCGCCGCCGCCAAAACACCCCCGCGCTCCACCGCGCCTCCCCAGCCCTCCGCCAGCCCATCGGGCCCATCACTCCCATCAGTCCCATCACTCCCCTCAGCCCCCGACCCCGCCCTCTCCCTGGGTTCCCTGCGCGATCAGCTCCGCGCCAACCTTGACGCCCCCGCCGCTCCTGCCCCAGCGCCCGCTCCGGCTCCGGCTCCTCCCCCCCCAGCACCGCCCGCTCCCTCGGCGCCCCCCACTCCCACCGCCGCCCCGCTGGCCGGTGAAGCCCTC
>CALQKQ020000317.1 GCA_943331195.2 Akkermansia muciniphila
CCAGATGCCAGTGGTGGAACCCGTTGGTCCAAAATCGCTGAGGTGCGTCCATGTTTTCAAATCCGGTGAGGCATAGAAACGTACCTTCCGCTCCAGCGGCCAGGCGATGGTCATGATCCAGTGCCGGGTTGGTTCGTGCCACATGACCTTCGGGTCCCGGAAATCCTTCGCCCCGATGTCGAGCACAGGATTGCCCGCATATTTTGTCCAGGTGCGGCCGCGGTCGTTGCTGAAGGCGAGCGCCTGGGACTGGTTAGTGTCGGTGTGGGCCGTGTAGATGGCCACCATCGGCGGCTTGCCCTCCTTGCCGAAGCCAGAGGTGTTTTTTTCATCCACCACGGCACTTCCGGAAAAAATCATGGCGCCGTTTTCCTCCGCCAGGGCCAGTGGCAGGTGCTCCCAGGTGAGGAGATCGCGGCTCACGGCGTGGCCCCAGCTCATGTGGCCCCATTTATCGCCGAAGGGGTTGTATTGATAGAAAAGATGCCATTCCCCATCCTGCCAGACCATTCCGTTAGGATCATTCATCCAGTGTTTTTCCGGGGTGAAATGATAGAGCGGACGGTAGGGTTCGCGGGCGGCCTGCAGGATAGAGGTGGCGGCGAGGAGGCAATAGAAAGTGCGGAGCAACAGGTTCATAAAGTGATAGCATGAGGGGTGGGGGTGAGCAAGCGGCGCAGCGAGGCGGGCAGGGCCGGGGTTGCGCCACGGCTGGCGCAGACAAATCCGGCCACAGCGGCGGCGTGGCGGTTGATTTTCGCCAGGGAATGGCCTGCGAGGAAGCCGGTGACGGCGGCGGCCGTGAAAGCGTCCCCGGCACCCACGGTATCCACGACGCTGATTGGCGGCGGGGTGTAGCTGTCGCAGGTGCCGACGGAGTGGAGAATCGCGCCACGGGCCCCCTGGGTCAGGACTGCGAGAGTTAGGTGGAATGTTTCCGCGAGGCGCGCCAGCTGGGCGGTTTCGTTCCCGCCTTCCAACTCCAGCAGCTCAGCCAGGATGGGCAGTTCGGCCTCATTTAGCTTCACGGCGGTGGCCAGCTCCAGTGAGTCCCGCAGGATCTCCGCGCTATAATAATGTTGGCGCAGATTCACGTCGAACATCCGCAGTGAGTCCGGCCGCATGGCTTGGAGAAAATGCCGGATGGCACGGCGTGACCTGGATTGACGTTGGCCCAGGGTGCCGAAGCACGCAGCGTCGGTGCGGGCCGCGAGAGTTTCCCATTCCGGGGACCACAGGAGATGATCCCAGGCCACATTTTCCATGATTTCATAGGAAGCATGGCCTGCTGCATCCAGCGACACGTGCACGCGCCCGGTGGCATGGGTCGCATCTGTCTGGAGGGTCTGGCAGCCCACGCCGTGTTGCGTCAGGAAATCCCGCGCCGCCCGGCCATCCGCATCCGCGCCGACGGCGCTGGCGATGGCGGCCTCCGCGCCGAGGCTCGCGGCATGGCAGGCGAAATTTGCCGGCGCGCCGCCAAACCGTGCTCCCTCCGGGAAGACATCCCAGAGCACCTCCCCCAGCCCAACCATAACAGGTTTTTCTTTCATGCCTTGATGCCCAGTTTTTTTGCAATGTCCTCTAGCGGTACACCCTTGGTCTCTACCACCATCAGCTTCACCCACAGGAGCTGCAGGACCATCATAAAGCAGAAGAAGGCAAAGACATATCCTGGCGCAAAAGCCTCCACCATCTTCGGGAAAAACAACGTTAGGAGAGCCGCGAATATCCAGTGGGTGAAGCTGCCCAGCGATTGGCCGGTGGCGCGATACTGATCCGGGAAGATCTCGGAAATAAAGACCCAGATGACGGCTCCTTGGCCAATGGCGTGGGCGGCGATGAAGCCGAAGATGCACACGGGAACGATGGCGAAGTTATGGCTAAAAAACGCCCACGAGCAGAGACCCAGCGAGAGGATATAACCAAACGACCCGATGTAGAGCAGCGTGCGGCGGCCGAGACGGTCGATGAGCCACAGACCGACGAACGTAAAGACGAGATTGGTCACGCCTATGCCCAGCGACTGAAGCAGCGCGGCTTTGGCCCCCAGACCGGTCATCTCAAAGATACGCGGTGCGAAATAGAGGATGGCGTTGATGCCGGAGAGCTGGTTGAAGAACGCGATGATGAACGCCAGCAGGATCGGCGTTTTGAGCCTCCCGCTCCAGAACCCCTGTGTGGAATGGCTGGCGGCGGAGGCGGCACTCATCTGGTTGGCTATTTCAGAAATCTCAGCATCGGTAGAACCTGGACTGATTTGCTTCAGCACGGCGAGGCCCCTCCCGAAATCCCCCTTCCGGCAGATGAGCCAACGTGGACTTTCCGGAATCCCGAGGCAGGCGAACGTGTAAATCACCGAGGGCACGGCCATGACCCCCAGCATCCAGCGCCAGGCATTTTCCCCGAGATTTTCCAACAGGTAGTTGGAAAGAAACGCCACCAGAATGCCGAAGACGATATTGAACTGGAACATCCCCGCGAGTCGGCCCCGGTTCCTGGGCGGGGAAATTTCTGAGATGTATAGCGGTGCGGCAACAGTTGATATTCCAATGGCGACACCGCCCAGGAAACGTGCGGCCATAAACGAATACACCTCCGCGGCCACCGCCGACCACAGCGACCCGACGAGGAATAGGATGCCAATCCATAACAGAGTTTTTTTCCTGCCAAACTTGTCGGTCGGCCAGCTTCCGACCAGTGAGCCCAGCACCGTTCCCCATAACGCGGCGCTCATGGCCAGGCCGTGCATGGCCGCACTCAGCCCCCAGAGCGTCTGGAGTTGCTTCTCCGCGCCGGAGATCACCACGGTATCGAAGCCGAAGAGAAATCCGGCCAGTGCCGAAACGAGCGACCAGACAAAGAGGCGGGAGGAACCCGGCGAGCATGATTTTTCTGACATAAAGTTAAATGGCAGCCCCCTTTTTTAATTTTAAGCCCCTGCCGGCAAGTTTGATCATGACAACCCGGGATATTCCTGACTTGACCAATTTACCAACTTGTCCAGACAGTAGGAATGGCTTCAATACCTTCCAAGCATGGTGAAATCACCCGCGAACTCCGGAACGAAATCGCTTCCGGCAAATACGGCACGGATGGACGGCTCCCGAGCGAGGCACAGTTGGTCAAACGCTTCGGCGTCTCGCGGCCCACCACCGCGCAGGCACTGCGCACGCTGGAACACGAGGGCCTGCTGGAGCGACGGGCAGGTTCTGGGACCTTCGTGACCCGTGAGCACCTGAGCCGCACTGGGCGCAGGCAAATGGGCATGATCGTGCCGGGTCTGGGCCGGATTGAGATCTTCGAAGTCATCTGCGGGGAACTCGCCAGCCTCGCCCGCGTGCATGACTTCGGCATCTACTGGGGCGGAAGCGCCCGGCAGCAGCCTGGCACGGATACCACCATCCAGGAGGCCGAGGAACTGTGCGACCAGTTCATCGAAAAAGGGGTCAACGGCGTCTTCTTCGCGCCTTTCGAACACACTACGGATAACGAAGCCGCCAACCGCCGCATCACCGAGCGTCTCAGCCACGCCGGTATTCCGGTGGTGCTGCTGGACCGCGATATCTGCCCCTTTCCGCGCCGCAATGATCACGATCTGGTTGGAATTGATAACTTCGCCGGCGGCTACCTCCTCGCTGAGCATCTCATCAAGCTGGGCGCACGCCGTCTCGCCTTTTTCACCCGCCCCTACTCTGCCACCACCGTGGAGGCGCGGAAGGCCGGCGTATGCTCCGCCATGCTGGTGCATAAGCTCCCCATCCCTCCCGATTTTCTCCATACCGGCGACCCTACAGATTTAAAATTGGTCAGGAATTTCATCTCCGGAAAACGCCATGATGCCGTGATCTGCGCCAATGATCACACTTCGGCGCAGTTGCTCCAAACCCTGGCCCGGCTCGGCGTCCGCACACCACAGGATCTCCGTCTCGGCAGCTTCGACGATGTCCGGTTCGCCACCCTGCTAATGGTTCCCCTGACCACCATTCACCAGCCGTGCCGGGACATCGCCCTGACGGCATTCAATGCCATGCGGGAGCGCATCCAGGACCCCTCGTTGCCTCCTCGCACCCTATTACTGGCGCCTAGGCTGGTCGTGCGGGAATCCTGCGGAGCCTACCTACCGCGGGTGCCCTAACCGGTGTTTTCAAACAGAGGTAGGATTCTGTGCTCAAAATCCATAAAAGAGCTCTGAAAGATGTGACCGCAAAAAGTCCACGAATGTTATTGCGCATTGGACCGCATCGCATATAATTGATAATCAATTACTTGCGACGAATAATGAGGTTCTTCGCTATTTCCAGTGGATTGGAAAAGTCAAGGAGCGGCCAAGAATGCCATCCAGATGCTTCTCGATCATCGCTGCCGCTTTGAGCCTTTTCCCGAAAATCAGGCTCGGGTATTTCCGGGCCGCCCTCTTCATCCAACGGCACCACGCGCGCCTCTTTTGGCGGGCCCTGGTTTCGTCCGGCAGATATCCTGAAGGACCAGCCGCATCTGATAGGCCCGTGCGGTCGCCAGGTCTTGGCCTTTGAGTTCTTGGATCTCCGCGGTCTCCTTCTCGGTGAGGTTCTCCGGATTTTCCCGCCGCCGCCATGGCGTGCCTTTGTGCACGGGTTCCTGCCGACTTTCCGGATGTCGCGTGTCGTCCACCGCTTTGCTCACAGGCGCGATGCCATGGCATTTGTCGAACCCCACCCGCGCCTGCGACCCGATGTTTTGATCCGCTC
>CALQKQ020000318.1 GCA_943331195.2 Akkermansia muciniphila
CATGAGTTCCCGCCACCCCCTGCCTTGGCTCGCTGCGGCCCTCCTCGCCAGCTCCCCCCTCGCTTGGGCCTTCCCCCCCGCCCCCTACTCCACCCTCTTCGGCCTGGTGCGCGACCAAGTCGGCCAAACCATCCGCGCCGAGGGCGCCGAACTCATCCTCCTCAAGGGCGGCCGCGAAATCGGCCGCGCTCCCATTACCTCAAACCAGCTTGATCAAAGCTACGAGCTCAACCTGCGCCTCGACCAAAACCGCAGCGGCACCACCTTCTACAGCGACAAAGCCGTCGCCACCCAAGGCCTCTTCAGCCTCGTCGTCTCCATGAACGGCGCCCTCTTCTACCCCATCGAAGTCGCCGGCACCCTCCAAGCCGGCAAAGGCGGCGAGCGCGTCCGCCTCGACCTCACCCTCGGCGAAGACGCCGACAAAGACGGCCTCCCCGACGTCTGGGAACAATGGCAACTCTATCAAGCCGGCCGCTACCCCAACGAAAACGGCCTCTGGGACCTCTCCCTCATCGACAAAACCGGCGACTTCGACCAAGACGGCCAAAACAACCTGCTAGAATACATCGCCGGTACCTTCGCCGGCGACGCCAACGAAACCTTCGGCCTCGCCATCAAAGAAAAACAAGCCGCCGCCCTCCGCTTCGAATTCTTCGCCATCACCGGCAAAGTCTACACCATCCAAAGCAGCCCCGACCTGAAAACCTGGTCCCCACTCCCCTTCGCCGTCGCCGCTCCCGCCGCCGGGACCCTCACCTACCAGGCCACCGCCGTCGGCCTCGTCTCCGCCTTCGCCACCCCGCCCCCCGCGCCCACTACCTTTTTCCGACTGACGGTGCGCTGAATCCCTTCCGCTCCCCTCGCTCCCCTTTCGCCGCGCATGAACGCCCCCTCCTTCGCCCACCCTCGGTCCGCCGCCGCTCGGCGCTCGCTGCTCACCGCCTTCGCCTCCCTCCTCCTGGCGGCTTCCGCCTCGGCCCAGTGGAGCACCACCACCTACGCCCTCAAAGGCGGCTGGAACGCCATCTTCCTCAACGGAGATGCCACCCAGGACACCATCGATAACCTCCTTCCCTCCAGCGTGCTCGAAGTCTGGCGCTGGAATGCCAACCCCGAACAAGTCCAGTTCACCGAATCCCCCCTCATCCCCTCCTCCGGCACCGCCGAATGGAGCGTCTACCGCCGCGGCTTCCCCGCCGAAAGCACTCTCTCCCAGCTCGTCGGCCAAAACGCCTACCTCGTCAAATGCAGCGGCACCGCCAGCACCTCCTACTCCCTTTCCCTCCGCCAGTCGCCCCGCCTCCCCGCCACCAGCTGGGTCCGCAATGGCGCCAACCTCCTCGGCTTCCCCTCCTCCAAGCTCAGCGGCTCCTACCCAACCCTAGCCAACTACTTCGCCACCTTCCCCGCCGCCATCGCCGCCAATACCCGCATCTATAAATACACCGGCGGCGACCTCGGCGCCGCCAATCCCCTCCAAATCTTCAACCCCGCCACCGAACGCCTCGACGCCACCCAAGCCTACTGGTTCTCCGCCGAAGTCACCGGCGACTTCTACGCCCCCATCGAAGTCAGCCCCAGCAGCGCCGGCGGCCTCCACTTCGGCCGCGAAGCCACCAGCGTCGTCCTCCGCATTCGCAACCGCACCGCCGCCGCCGTCACCCTCACCTTCAGCCCCGTGGCCAGCGAAGCCGCCCCAAGCGGCCAAACCGCCATCGCCGGCGCTGTCCCCCTCACGACGCGAACCTATTCCTCCGCCCTGCTCTGGACCGAAACCGCCCTCTCCGCCCCCTACACCCAAGTCATCGGCCCCCAGACCACCCTCGAACTCACCTTCGGCATCAACCGCAGCGACGCCACCATGCTCGCCGCCACCTCCGACGCCCGCTTCGCCTCCCTCCTCCGCGTCACCGACTCCAGCAACCTCCTCGACGTCGCCATTCCCGCCACCGCCCAAAAATCCTCCCTCGCCGGCCTCTGGATGGGCGACATCGCCCTCAACAGCGTCTCCAATAAAGTCTCCAATGGTGCCAAGGCCACCGCCGCGCTCGAAGGCGACGCCATCACCAGTCTCACCCTCCAGGGCTCCGGCGGCTTCGGATACACCTCCCCCCCTGCCGTCACCATCGCCGCCCCCAACCCCAACGGCAACCTCACCGCCTCCGCCGCCGCCTCCATCAGCGCCGCTGGATCCGTCACCGCCATTACCCCCCTCGCCACCGGCTCGAACTACCTCACCGCCCCCGACGTCACCCTTTCTCCCCCCCCAGCCAGCGTCACCGCCGCCGCTTCCGCCACCCTCACCAACGGCAGCCTCACCTCTTTAACACGTATCGACGCCGGGACCAACTACTCCGTCGCCCCCACCCTCACCATCGCGGCCCCGCCAGCCACCGCCACCGCCACCGCCACCGCCGCCCTCACCGCCGGTGCCGTCTCCAGTCTCGAGGTCACCGCCGGAGGCGGCTACTACTCCGCCGCCCCTTCCGTAACCATCGCCCCCCCCACCGTCACCTACGCCGCCGCCGCCACCACCCTCGCCTCCCAATCCACCTCCACCGGAGCCGAAATTCTCCACACCGGAACCCTCATCGAAGCCAACCACTTCGGCGCCAGCGGAATCGCCGCTGTAACCCTCGCCAACGGACTGACCTTTGGCATCGACGGCACCCGATTCAGCGTAGGTCCTTTTGGAAGCAGGTCCGGCGCCAACACCGGACTCATTTCCACCATCACCAATGCCCCCTACAGCACCCTGCTCAACAACCGCATCTCGGGCGGCGTCATGTGGAGCATCACCATCCCTGGTCTCACCATTGGAAAAACCTACCGCCTCCAGCTGATTTCCGTCGCCCCTCAGGGCGCCGGCGTGACCATCGAAGGCAATACCACCTTTACTTGGGGCACCGTCCGCACCACCCCCACTACCGCCGATTTTAGCGTCCTCACCGCCACCTGGACCGCCCAAGACACCACCGCCAACGTCACCCTAAACCGCCCCACAACAAGCGATATCTACTTTAATGGCTACGCCCTCCACGACGTCACCACCCTCAAAACCGCTACCGCCACTGCCATCCTAACTCAAGGGACCGTCACCGGCTTCACCGTGACCGCCCCCGGAAGCGGCTACACGGCCATCCCCGGCGTCACCCTCGCCGCCCCCCCCCTTTCCGCCATTCAGGCCACCGCTACCTGCGTGCTCAATGGCAGCAGCGGAGTCGCCTCCGGCATCGCCTCGACCTTCACCATCACCAATGCCGGCCGCGGATATCTCACCCCTCCCACCATCAGCTTTACCGCCCCGCCTGAGCCCGTAACCGCAGAAGCCACCGCCACCCTCACCAACGGAACCGTCACCAGCTACACCATCATCGCCGCCGGGAGCGGCTACCCCAGCGCCCCGGCCGTCACCGTGTCCAAACCACCTTCGAGTAGCCCAGCCACCGCCACCGCCACCATCGCCAACGGCGCCGTCACCGGCTTCACCATCACCGACCCCGGCAGCGGATACGAAAAAGTCCCCGCCGTCACCATCGACCTGCCCCCCCTCCAAAGCGGCACCAGCACCGCCAGCCCCTTCAAACTCCGCACCCTCCTCCACGTTTCCGATGGCGGCACCGCCACCCTCTTGTCCCGCGTCTTCCTCGGCCAACTCGCCTCCGCCCCATACAATATCGGCCTCTGCATTCGCCAAAACCTCCTCAAACAAGACGCCATCGCCACCGCCCAGCGCTTCACCTCCGCCCACCTCCCCCTCGACCAAATCATCACCAACGGATCCGGTAGCGCCGCCACCGGCAGCACCCTCACCCGCACTCTCACCATCCCCTACAACGACCCCACCAATCCCTTCGTCCACGCCTATCACCCCGATCACGACAACAAAAATGCCCGCGGTGAACCCCTCGACGCCGGTAAGGAGTCTCCCAACATCACCCGCTCCTGCACCTTCACCTTCACCGCCTCCCCCCCGCCAGGGAGCACCGTCACCAGCGGCTGGGGCAGCAGCGTCATCGGCGGCACTTACCTGGAAACCCTCACCGGTCTCCACAAAGAAGCCCTCCACCTGGGCGGCACCTTCGAACTGCGCCGCGCCTCCGATGTCGGCACCCTAACCTACCAATAACCTCATCCGCTCTCCTCATTTTCTTCACCCTTCCCCCTGCTGCCCGCCATGAAAAAGACCGCCCTCCTCACTGCCCTCCTCGCCCTCTCCCAAGGCTCCCTGCGCGCCGATGTTCCCCTCTTCATCAACTACCAAGGCAAGGTCTACGACTCCAACGGCTCGCCCCTCGGCGCCACCCCCGTCAATCGCAAGATCCTCTTCCGCTTCTATGACGCCGCCACCGGGGGCAACCGCCTCTGGACCGAAGAGCAAACCGTCACCATCTCCGTCGGCGAATTCAGCGTCCTCCTCGGCCAAGGCATCGGTGCCACCGGCACCGCTTCCGGCGAAAGCCGCCCCGCCATCGACACCGTCTTCACCTCCGGCACCGTCGGACGCTACCTCGAAATCACCGTCGACAACGGCGATAATACCATCACCGCCGCCGACGTCGCCATCACCCCAAGGCAGCAGATCACCACCACCGCCTTCACCTTCCGCGCCCGCACCGCCGACAGCATCGCCAGCTCCTCCGACCTCGCCATCACCCCCCTCAGCGGCGCCGCCACCAATTACGGCCTCGGCTGGTATGGCACCGGCCGC
>CALQKQ020000319.1 GCA_943331195.2 Akkermansia muciniphila
CGCCCGGGCAGGTTGCCGTGGTGGTCCCAATTGTTGTGATACACTTGCACAAAGCGGACCCCGCGCTCAGCCATGCGCCGTGCTAACAGTGCGGTGTGGGCAAAGCTGCCCGGCTTCTCCACGTCCGGACCATAGAGCTCCCGGGTGGCCGCGCCCTCTTGTTTAAGATCAGTTAGCTCGGGCACGCTGCTTTGCATGCGGAAGGCCATTTCATACTGCTGAATCCGCGTGTGCGTCTCCGGATCGCCGACCAATTTGTAATTGATCTCATTCAAGGCCTTCAAGCCATCCAAGGTGTTCCGCCGGGCCCCCGCCGAAACCCCCGGCGGATTGTTGATGTACAAAATCGGGTCCGGCCCACTGCGGAACGCCACCCCCGCGTGCTCCCCCGGCAAGTAGCCGCTCCCCCACAACCGCGCCGAAATCGCCTGAATCTGCTCGGTGTTGCTCGGCTTGGCCACCAGCACCACAAAGGTCGGCAAATCACTGTTCGCAGAACCCAGCCCATAGGACGCCCACGACCCTAAACACGGACGCCCACTCACCTGATTCCCCGTCTGCATGAAGCTGATCGCCGGCTCGTGATTGATCGCCTCCGTGTGCATCGAGCGGATGAAACACAAGTCATCCACCATCTTCGCGGTGTGCGGCAACATCTCGCTCACCCACATCCCCGACTGGCCATGCTGCTTGAATTCATATTTGCTCGGAGCAATCGGAAAGCGCGACTGCCCACTCGTCATCCCCGTGAGCCGCTGGCCATTGCGAATGCTCTCCGGAAGGTCCTTGTCGTAAAACGCCTTCATCCCCGGCTTATAATCGTAAAGGTCCATCTGCGACGGCCCCCCCACCATGTGCAAATAAATCACCCGCTTGGCCTTGGGCGCAAAATGGTTCACCGCCCGCATCGCCGCCGCGCTGTCCGAAGCATCCGCCCCAGCCATGCCCGCCCGCTGCATCAGCGTGCTCAGGGCCGCAAACCCCAACACATTCTTCCCCTTGGCGAAAAATTGGCGGCGGGTTTCATAGCGGACGTATTCAGAAAGCGGTGTCATGGCGTCAATGTGGTGGAACCTCTCCAAGTTACGATCCGCAGGCCCCCTTTCTACCGGACTTCCAGGAAATCGACCGCCTCCCCCCGCCCAGGGCCCCAGGGCCCCAAACCCTAGGGCTTGGTGGCCACGACCCGGTAAAAGCGCGCCGCCTCCCCCACTGCCGGGCTAAACGTCCACGTTCCCGCCCCCACCACCGTCTGCACCACCTGCCAGCCAGACAAGCCCGTGGACGATTCCACCCGATAGGTGACCCCGGCAATGCTCGGCCAACTGAGGGTCATGGCCCCTCCCGCCTGGCCGACTAAGCTGGCCGACGGCACCACTCCCGGGCTGTTGGGATTGAGCCCAAAGAGCACTTCGGCCTGATCCGGCACCCCATCGCCATCGCTGTCCGGGCCCGCACCGGCACTGCCTGGGCTGCCCCCCAAGGTGGTGCTAGCGCGCCAGTTGCTCGCCAAATTGTAATCGCCCTCCACCGAAACCACCTCCAGGGAAGGTCCCGTCCCATTGGCCGCCAGCGGCCAAGGCGCGCTCGTGCCATAGTTGAAGGAATGCACCGCGTTCCCCGCCGCGTCTAACAACACAATCTGCTCGCCGCCGTTGCTGAGGCTGCCGCTGGTCCAAGCCGGAGCCAGGCGCGGCCCGCTGCCATAGAGGCTGCGGAAGAGCGCCACATTGTCCGTGAGCACGAGGAACTCGCCCGGTTGCAAGATTTCCGCCCCAAAGGTGTAAGGCGATGCCGCAAGCCCAGCGCTGCTGAAAGGCCTTCCCAAAGCAAAACTGGCTCCACTCAAGTTGATCGCTTGGCTCCCGGTATTGCGCAGTTCGAGAAACTCCACCCCGCCCGCCGCCGGACGATAATGCAATTCTGTGAGGCGGAGACTGTTTAAGACGTCGCTCGAAGCCGCAGGATCCGCCACCAACACATAGTCAAACCCCACCCGCACCGTAGTCGCCGCCGAGGTCGCCACAAAGACGCCGCCCCGATCCGCCACCGCGCCCGCCGCCATGGAGTGCGTATACAAACTGACCCACGTGCCCGCCACTTGGCGCTGGAAGACCAGGGCATTGCCCAGACGCTGCACCCGCAGCACCGCGCCGCTGCCCGTGACTTCCGTCGTCGATAGCGTCGTATAATCATTCGGCAAGGCGGCCCGCTGCACCAGCAGATTCATCCCCCCATCCAAGCCAAACGCATAGCGCACCGTCGCCCCGCCCTCGTTCATCTGCACCAGCAAGCCCGCCCGCCAGTTGCCAAATTCCCGCGTTTCCGGCAGCAAGCTCGTCTGCAACAAAAAGTCCGTCGAATCCGGCACGTCCCGGCTCACCAGCGGATGCGTGAAAAGCGGCGCCGCCAAGGGCTTGGCCGCGTCGTCCAAAACCTGAATCAGCAGGCGACCACTTTGATCTTCTAACGAATACCACGTCGCGGGCGAAAAGTTATCCCGGGGCTTCACATTCTCCGCCACAAAGTCCGCCCCCAAGGCCGCGCCCCCTCCAAAAGCACTGAAATCCGCCGCATTGTAGACCGTGAAATCCCGGCTCAGCGCCACCGTCTGCGCCGCCCCATCCGTGACTTGCAGCGTCACCGTGTAGCTCCCCGGAACCGCAAAGCGCACCGAGGCCTTGCCCAGTTCCCCCGTGGACAAACTCGCCCCCGCCGTCGGCGACACGCTCCACCCAAACGCCAAGGCCCCGCCTTCCGGATCCACACTGCCCGTAGCATCTAACATCAAGGTCTCGCCCGCCGCCACGTTGCCCGACGAAGGATCAGCCACCAAGCTAGCCACCGGCGGACCATTCCCACTCAGGGTCACGCTGAACGGCAAGGTCGCACTCACCGTGCCATCCGAGCGCACTGCCCGCAGGCTCAAAGTATTCAACCCGTTGACCAGCAGCACATTGGACAGGCTCCACAAACCATAGTTGGTCGTGGTCGGCACCCAGCTAAAGATCGCTTCGGGATGCCCCGGGATGTCCACCATAGCAATCTTGCTCGAAGCCGCCCCCGCCAGACTGATAACCGGCGTCGCCACCGTCTGACCACTCACCGTCGTGCAGCTGAAGGCCCGGTTGTAAGTGGGCGCGGTAAGGAACGAACTGATCACGGTGCTATTCCGCGGCGTGAACCAGGTCGAAGGGTAGTTGTAGCCCGCCGTCTTAAAGGCCGCTAAGGCGTTGGTGTTGGCCGACTGATAATTCATCGCCGCCAGCCAAGCATTCATGCGCGCCGAGGTGCTATTGGCGTAGCGGTCGATCAACTCCGTCATGTAATAGTTCACCTTCTGGCGGAACCAAGGACGCGACGACAAATTCGTCCACCCGATTCCCCCCGCCGAGCCCATCACCCCTTCGCCCGTATTCTGGAAGGCCAAGTCGCTGTCCCAATGGTGAAACTCAAAGAGCCCGTCCGTGGGCCGCCGGTAAAAATAACCATTTTTACCCCGGTTGAGCGTAAAGTTATCCCAGTCGCCCACATAGCCCCGCACCGCCGCATAAATCGCCGCCCGGTCGCTATCCAACACCCGCCCCATGCGCTCCCGGTAGGCCGCATCCTGCGCCGCCGTCACCGCACTGCTGTTGTTCGTCGCCGTCTTGATCATCGAAGAAAGCGCCGCATAATCATAGCCGTCCTCAGGAAAGCGCAGCGGCCAGTTCCCATGGAAAAAGAGCGGGCTCTCGTCGCTCGGCATCGCCGCCCCACCGCTGTAATCCTTCACCGCCCAACTGCCGGTCACACTCCCCGCGTCCAAGCGGTCATCCATGTTGTTGGTGTCATACATGAACCAGGCATCGTCGATCTCAAACAATTCCCCCCCACTCGACCCATTGGCGTAGGCCCGGTCGAAAAAGTCGGTGTCGGTCTGCTCCTGCTCGTCGCCCAGCCGCGGGGCGTCAGCATTGATGATTTGCTGAATGAACTCCGCCTCCGGCACCGGATACCCAAAGAGATGCATCATGTAGCGCACCAGCCGATTGTGGAACCGCGACGGCCCGGTGTTGCTGTTGGTGGCGTCATTGTCCACTCCCGACTTGGAGCGGCCCCGGAAAAGCTGGTCGCCCGGGGGCTTCCAGCGCGTGCGGTCCAAAAGGTTAGAACCGATGCGCGTCCAGGGACTGCCGCCCCGCCGCAATTCGCAGTTATACATGACCTCGCTCTCGTTGAAGATGAACGTGGCGTTGAACCCGTAGTTCGACATCCGCGGGTGGTTGTAGTCGTAGGCGGCGCTGTACCCCGTCGGCGGATTTAGGGCCGCCCGGTCATACAGCGAAATGATGCCCCGCTGGATCAGCAGGCCCGCCGCCGCCGAGGGCACCGCGTTGGAGACAATCCACATCCCCGGCCGCTTCACCCCCGTGCGCGGGCAGTCGTTTTCCTGCCCGTTGGCCGCCGTAGCTTTGATGTAAAATTGCGTAATCGCCCCCGTCGTCCGCGCGGGCACCGTGGCCGACCAAATCCCGTCGGCGGCCCGCACATCCCCCGCCGTCCCGCTGTCGTTCATCGGCAAATTGATCCACGCCGCCGTCCCCGCCACCGTGTCCTGCCGCTGCAGCAAGGCCACCCCGCTGAGCGGTTCCGCCGAGGTCACCCGCGCGGAAACCACCACCGGCTGCACCGAGGTCGGCACCACTGGAAAATGCTTCATGGCGTCCACC
>CALQKQ020000320.1 GCA_943331195.2 Akkermansia muciniphila
AGCACAGCCGCGATATTGAGCCGATGCGAGGGGGGCATGGCGATGATTATTACTATCAATTAGTGGGCGAGATTCGCCGCTACAAGGGGGTGCGGGCGGGGCCGGTCATGGGGGCGCCGCAGACCAGGGAGATGGCGGGGGGCTTTGCCCAGTGGGAGGGGGTGCTGCCAGTGTTGTTAGACGATGTGGGGGACACGGGGGTGCGGGATCATTTGGGGTATGCGGGGCACCGGCGCTATGTGAACCGGAGCGGGCGCAACGACGTGGTGGCGGCGCAGGTGGCGCGGGATGCGCACAGCCTCTATTTTCATGTGCAAACCCGCGAGCTTCTCACGGATGCTGCGGGGGAGGGCTGGATGTTTTTGTTGTTGGATGGGGACGGGCGGCGGGAGACGGGATGGGAGGGCTATGATTTTCGCTGTGGGGGGGCGGGAGCGGCGCCGCAGACGGTGCGCTTGGAGCGCTGGAGCGGGTCGGGGTGGGAGTGGCTGCGGGACCTTCCGCGGGCTTGGGAGGGAAGGGATCTACAAGTGGCCGTGCCGCGGGAGGCGCTGGCGCTGCCGGGGGGACGGGAGGTGCCGGATTTCAAGTGGGTGGATCACCAACCGGAAGGGGGCAGCGCCTTGGACTTCATGGACCAGGGGGATGTGGCCCCCAATGGGCGCTTCAATTGGCGGGTGGAGCCCGGGAAAGGGGCGGGCGGCTAGGGGGCTAGTCTATTTTTCCTATCAAGTCTTCGATGAGGGGGTTGACGGAGTGTTGGATCATTTCGGTGGCGACGCGCAGGGCATTTTTCATGGCGAGGGGGGAGGAGGAGCCGTGGGCGATGATGACCACGCCGTTGACCCCGAGGAGCGGGCTGCCGCCGTAGCTTTCGTAGGACATGCGGGCAGCGGCGGCTTTGAAGGCGGGCTTGAGGAGTCCCGCTAACACTTTGCGGCCAGGGGAGGCGGTGAGTTGTTCCTTGAGCACGGCCAGGAAGGCTTTGGCGGTGCCCTCGCAGCCTTTGAGGAGGATATTGCCGACGAAGCCGTCGCACACCGCCACGTGGAGGGGCAGGTTGAGGAGGTCGCGGCCCTCCACGTTGCCGTGGAAGTTGAGGAGGGGGAGCTCTTTGAGTCGGGCAAAGACGGCTTTGCTCAGTTCGCTGCCTTTGCCTTCTTCCTCGCCATTGCTCATGAGGCCGACGATGGGGCGGGCGACGCGGTGCATGGTGTGGGAGAAGACGTGGCCCATGATGGCATGTTGCACGAGGTGGATCGGTTTGCTGTCGACGTTGGCGCCGGCGTCGATCAAGCCGCAGGTGCCGTGGAGGTTGGGGAAGGGCGAGAGGATGCCCGCGCGCTCGACGCCGTCGAGGGTGCGCAGTTTGACGGTGGCGGCGGCCACGGCGGCTCCGGTGTGGCCGGCGCTGACGACGGCTTGGGCGTCGCCGCGCTTCACGAGATCGGTGGCGACGGCGATGCTGCTATCTTTCTTTTGGCGGAGGGATTTCACGGCGCTGTCGGTCATGGCGACGACTTCGGAAGCGTGGACGATGACGGCGCGGGGGTCGGAGAACTTCATGGCGTCCATGGCCGACTGGAGCTGGGGGGCGTCGCCCACGAGGTAGAGGGTGGTGATGGCGGGGTAAGCAGCCAGGGCCAAGCGGGCACCCTCCAGGAGGTGGCCGGGAGCGAAGTCGCCACCCATGGCATCGAGAGCAATTTTCATAAAAGAGGAAGGCGCAGGAGGCGCGAGCTAGGGATTAGCGAAGAATGGGGGATCCGGCAAGGGAAAGCGGGGGACTGGCCGCACGGGATGCGGATCCTTTGACCGGAAATGCGGAGCAGGGGGCGGCGGGCATCGCCAGCTTGGGGGTACGATGAAACAAAACGAACCCATTACCCATCTCATGAGCACCGTCTTGGTGACGGTCCACCACGGGGATCCCATCTCGAAAGTGCGCCAGCTGATGCAGGACTTTGGGGTGCACCATGTGCCGGTGGTCAGCGGCGAAGAACTGCTCGGGATCATCAGTTGGTCGGACCTGTTGAGCTTGAGTTTTAGTCAGGCCTTCCCGGCGGATGAGCGCGCAGTGGATGCGGTGCTGGATCACTCCTTGACCTTGGAGCAGGTCATGAAAAAAAATCCCCGGACGCTGCCGAGTGAGGGCACGGTGCGACAGGCGGCGGAGGCCTTGGCTTCGGGGGATTTTCACGCCTTGCCGGTGGTCAGCGGCACGAAGTTAGTGGGGATGGTCACGGCCACGGACCTCATCAAGTATCTTTTGGCGCAATTTTGAGGATAAGGTGGGCGGGGGGGATTCCCGGTTTGCTTTCGCGGCGGGGCGGGCTGAAGGTGGGGGATGCCTGATGACGTGGAACGCCCCTCCGCCGACGAATCATCCCCGGAGCCCGCGCCGCTGCGGATGGGGCCATTGGGGCAGCGGGAGCGGATGGATACGGGATGCCTGTTGTTGATGATGGTGGGTTTTGTGGTGGTCTTTGCGATGCCGGCTTTCTTTTTGTTGGGAGGGGCGCCGCTGATCATTCCGCTGATCACGTTATTTATGTTGGCTTTGGCGACGCCGTTTTTGAATCCGGCGGAGCGGAAGTCGCGCCGGGCTCGCTGGACGGGGCGGCTGGTGGTTTTTCTGATCCTAGCATTGGTGTTAGGAGTGGTGTGTTATGGGGTTTTTCTGCGCCAGGCGCCGCTGTTGCGGGAGTAGTGGGGGCGGGTGGTGGGGGCGGGTGGTGGGGGATATCTTGTGGAAAATGGTCTTTACCGGCTGGGCTGGGGAGGCTATGCGGAGGGGATGAATGCAGGTCTTTTTTTGAAGTGCGGATTGGCGGGGATGGCGCTGGCGATGCTGGGGCCGGTGGGATGCCGTCGGGCGGAGCCGGGGGCGGCGGTCACGGGGGAGGTTAGGGCGGGAAAATTTGTGATCTTGGGGACGCGCACGGACAATGCGGACTTCACGGTGGCGAAGCAGAACGCGGAGAACACCTTACAATTGCACCCGGACTTGGCGGGGATGGTGGGGATTTATGCGTACAATGGGCCGAAGTCGGTGGAGGCGCTGCGGGAGGCGCAGAAGAATGGACGGGACGTTTTGGGGAAGGTGAAGGTTTTTGGTTTTGATGGGCTGGAGGAGTCGCTGGAGGCGATTGAGGCGGGGCATTTGGAGGGGACGGTGGTGCAGCAGCCCTATGAATTTGGCTATCAATCCATGAAAATCCTCAAGGATCTGGTGGAGGGGCGTCCGGCGCCGGGGAAAGATGGGCTGTTGGACATTCCGGTGCAGGTGGTGACGAAGGACAATGTGGCGGCCTACCGCAGCGAAGTGAAGGCCCGCTTGGATGCGGCGAAGGCGGTGGTGTCGGGGGTGGCGTCGCCGCTGAAGTTTGCGTTTATCTCGAACAACCAAGGGTCTTTTTGGGAAGAGGCGCGGGCGGGATGCCTCAAGGCGGAGGCGGAGTTGGGGGTGGGGGTAGATTTCCAGATGCCTGCGCTGCAGGAGGCGGCGGAGCAGAATCGCATCATCGAAAGTTTGCTGCAGAAGGGGGAGGTCAAGGGCATGGCGATTTCGGTGGTTTCCCCGGAAAGCCAGGGCGAGTTGTTGGCGCGGGTGGCCGCCCAAATGCCGCTGGTGACGCATGATAGTGATGCGCCCTCCAGTCCCCGCAAGGTGTATTTGGGAACGAACAACTATGCGGCGGGCCGGGCCCTAGGGAAGTTAGTGAAGGCTCGGCTGCCGGAGGGCGGCAAGCTGATGATTTTTGTGGGCAGCGTGGATGCGCGCAACGCGGCGGAGCGGCAGCGCGGATTGGTGGAGGAGTTGGGGGCCCCCTGAGGCGCGGCTGGCGCGGCGGTTTCGGGCTGGGCTAGCGTTTCGATCAAGAGAAAAGCTGAATATGCGGACTGTTTGCTAGGGCCGCGCCACGAACTTTCCTGATGTCGGTTCCACTGTTAGAAGCGATCGCGCTGTCGAAGCGATTTCCCGGGGTGCAAGCTCTTGCGGAGGTGAGTGCGAGCTTTGGGGCGGGAGAGGTAGTGGCGGTGATGGGCGAGAATGGGGCGGGAAAAAGCACCTTGATGAAGGCTTTGGCGGGGGTGCATCCTCCGGATGCGGGGGAAATCCGCTGGGAGGGCCGGGCGGTGCGGGTCGATGGGGTGGCGGCGGCGGAGGCGCTGGGGATTGCCTTTATTCACCAGGAACTGAACCTGTGCGAGAACCTGAGCGTGGCGGAAAACATCATGCTAGGGCGCGAGCCGCGCTGGGGGGGATGTTGGATGGACTGGGGGGCGCTGCGGGCGACGGCGGTGCGGGTGTTGGCGCGGGTGGGGCTGCCGGTGGCACCGGAGGCCTTGGTGGAGACGCTATCGATTGGGCAGCGCCAGTTGGTGGAGATCGCGCGGGCGCTGGCGCGGGAGGCGCGCTTGGTGATCATGGATGAGCCGACGAGCAGTTTGACGAGTGGGGAAGCGGCGCGGCTTTTTGGGGTGGTGCGGGAGTTAAAGGAGCAGGGGATGGGGGTGGTTTTTATTTCGCATCGGCTGGGGGAGGTGATGGCGGTAGCGGATCGGGTGGTGGTGTTAAAGGATGGGCGGAACAGCGGCTGCCTAACTAGAGACGAGATTTCGGCGGAGCGGATGGTGCAGTTGATGGTGGGGCGGGACTTGGATCCGGCGCGGCGGCGTCCGCTGGGGGG